>JBGTEI010000175.1:0-13696 GCA_041747875.1 Pyrinomonadaceae bacterium
GCCATTTCTAACGTCGCGCCTGAGCAAACTCTCGATGCGCCGCGCGGTAGATGAATCAGCACGTAATTGATAAACTTGCGGAGCCTTTGTTTCTTGAGGAAAACCAAATATAAGGCCGACAAGCGTTGAAGAAACTCCGAAGGTTAGTAAAAAAGCGACAAATCCTAATATAATTTTCATCATAATCTCCTGTTAAGTATTATGCTACATCTGCGACGTAAAGGGAAAAAGTTTTTTGCGTTAGTCTAAAAAACAAGACGATCCACATTTAATAAATAGATAAAATATGACGCGACCGCAAGATATCATTTCGAAGAAACGAGACGGCAAAAGGTTGTCTGATCAAGAAATAAACTCATTTATTGAGGGCGTAACAAATGAGACGTGGGCTGATTATCAAATTACGGCGCTTATAATGGCGATGTTTATCCATGAACTCGACTCTCGAGAGCAATCATCGATAACAAAAGCGATGCTCCGATCGGGCGCGATCCTCGATTTTTCCGATATCGATAAACCTAAGGCTGATAAACATTCAACGGGTGGTGTAGGTGATAAGACCTCGTTGATAATTGCACCGCTTGCGGCGGCATGCGGACTTGCGGTACCAATGATCTCGGGCCGCGGGCTCGGTCATACGGGAGGAACACTGGACAAGCTTGAATCGATCAAAGGTTTTAACGTCAATTTATCGACAAGCGAATTCAAACGGATCGTAAATAAATGCGGTTACGCTATGGCGGGCCAAACAGCAGATATCGTGCCGGCAGACAAGAAAATTTACGCCCTTAGAGATGCGACCGCAACCGTTCCTACGATCCCTCTTATTGTTGCGTCGATCATGTCGAAAAAGCTAGCAGAAGGTCTTGATGCTTTGGTCTTAGACGTTAAAACGGGTAGCGGCGCATTTATGACGAAGTTTGCCGATGCGAAAAGGCTTGCGGAAGCGATGGTCGAAACCGGACAGTCGTGTGGTTTGAAAACACAGGCATTGATCACGGATATGAATCAACCGCTTGGAAAATATGTCGGAAATGCGGTCGAAGTGATCGAATGTATCGAGATCCTGAAAGGCGATATCCATCCCGGATATGAATCGACCTGGGAACTCACTCAGGAATTGACTTCCCGAATGTTGGTCGCATCTGGGATCTCAAACGATATCGTGACTGCCCGATCACTTACTCTGTCAAAATTACAAAGCGGAGAAGCGTTTGAAAAGTTTTGCGAAAATCTTGAACTGCAAGGTGGTGATCCGGGGATTTGCGAAAAAACCCAAGATCTATGCGACAAAGATCTTCTGGAATTTCAAATTAATGCTGAGGTGTCCGGGTTTGTTGCGACGATAGAAACAACCGAGATCGGCAACGCGATTTGCATGATCGGCGGCGGAAGACTTAAGGCGGAGGATTCAATTGACCATCATGTTGGCTACTCGTGTGAAGTCAGAATTGGTGACGAAGTCCAATCCGGAGATTTAATTGGAAGACTTTACTGCAGAACAAACGAACAGTCAGAAAGTGCAAAACGTGTTATTAAGTGCGCATATCATATCACCGATGAAAAGCCGGACGAATTGATCCTCATAAAGCAATTGATCGGCTGACCTAAAAAGTTTCTGCAAGAGTTACATGCGCTGCCCGTTCAATAACCAAATGGAAGGTCGCGATTTGTGCGAATGCAACTGTTAGCGGTTTAAGCCAATCTAATTTCAAATTGTTAAAGCAGGAGAATTTAAGTTATGCAAAGGATTTCATCACGTTTACGGTTTTTAGTTTTTTTGACGCTGGTTTCGTTGACTACGAGCAGTGTCTATTCGTTTAGCGACCGCGGCGATTCAGAATTCAGCAATGAAACTGATAAGAAGAAAACGCTGGAGATGGTTTTTGTTCTCGATACCACGGGTTCAATGGGCGGTTTGATCGACGGGGCGAAACAAAAAATATGGAGTATTGTAAATGGCGTGATGAGCGGAAAAGACAAGGCTAACGTAAAGATCGGATTGGTCGCGTACCGTGACAATGGCGACGCGTACGTCACCAAAGTACTTCCGCTAACCGATGATCTCGACAAGGTCTATACAACGCTGATGGCATATGAAGCAGGCGGCGGCGGCGACACTCCCGAAAACGTCAGGCGTGCGCTGGCAGACGGCGTTCATAAAGCGGAATGGTCAAAGAAAAACAAGAATACTTCTCAGATCATTTTTTTGGTTGGCGATGCACCACCGCACAATGATTATCCGCAGGAACCCGATGTGCTTGAAACCACTGCAAAAGCAGTTAGCCAAAATATGATCGTTAATACAATTCAATGCGGCAGCCTAAACGGCACAAAAGAAATTTGGCAGGAAATCGCACGCCGCGGAGAAGGAAAATACTTTGCAATTGCTCAGGACGGCGGAGTTCAGGCGATCGCTACACCTTTTGACAAGGAACTTTCCGAATTGGGTGCCACGATCGGCGGTACATATCTTGCTTATGGCGGTGGCGCCGGAGCGGCCGGAAAAGAGTTCCGGCTCCAAAGAATGGAATTACAGGCTAACACTGAAGTAACTGTTTCGGCAGATGCCCCGACCGTTGCTCAGGCTGACCGCGCGGTAAACAAAGCGATCAATTCCCGTGCGTACGCGAACGACCTATTGCAAGAGGTCGAAAATGGAACAATTGCGCTAAAAGATGTGAAAAAGGACGATCTGCCGGACGAACTTAAGAATCTCTCGCCGGCTGAACTTGAAAAAGAAGTTCAAAAACGGATCGCGAAGCGAAAAGAGCTACGCGCAAAGATCCTTGAACTTTCAAAAAAACGCGACGCCTATATAAAAGCGGAGCGCGAAAAACTGGGAAAACAGGACGGTTTTGACAGTGCGGTTGAAGAAGCATTGTTTGAACAAATGGCAAGACCTTAAGTCTTACGACCCGATCATAAAAATGAAAAGACAGAAGACTTTGGAGTTTTCTGTCTTTTTCGTTTCATTAAATCAAGATAATCGGTAAAATGGGCTAAAGCTAAAATAATTGTTCTACTTACGGATGGTGAATTGGTGATATCAAACTCAAAACTTGCATTAAAGACACTTGTATTTCTGGCATTTTCTCTCTACTTGATCTCGTGTGATTCTTCGGCAACTTCGATCGAAGATAAAGGTAAAATAAAGGTAGGAATTGTGTTTGATATAGGCGGTAAGAATGACCGATCATTTAACGCTGCGGCCTGGCAAGGCGTTAAACGCGCGGAAAAAGATCTTGATATTGTTTTGCGCGATGTGGAACCCGGAAATCCAACCTCGATCGAACCCGCGATGCGTGCTTTTGCCGAAAAGAATTTTGATCTGATAATCGGTATCGGTTTCGCGCAGAGCCCGATAATGCAGAAGGTCGCCAAAGATTATCCAAATATTAAATTTGCTATCGTCGATGGTGTGATCTTTGAAGACGACGGCAAAACGCCGATGAAGAACGTCGCGTCCCTGGTCTTTCGTGAACACGAAGGTTCTTTTCTGGTCGGAATGATAGCTGCTGCAAAATCGAAAACCAATACGCTCGGATTTATCGGCGGGATGGATATTCCGCTTATCCATAAGTTTGCAACCGGATATGAAGAGGGAGCGAAATCTGTAAAACCGAATATTAAAGTTGTTCAAAATTACGTAGGCGTCACAGATCATGCCTGGAATAATCCGGGAAAGGGCAAGGAGCTCGCACTGTCTCAGATGGAAAAAGGTGCGGATGTGATATTTACAGCCGCAGGAAACTCCGGATTGGGTGCGTTTGACGCGGTCGAACAGGCGGGAAAAGATAGTAACGGAAATGCGAAACACTATGTCATCGGTGTCGATTCTAACCAAAACGGCGTGAAACCCGGATTTGTCCTTACTAGCATGGTAAAACGCGTGGATAATGCGGTTTACGATGTTGTCAAAGAAGTCAAAAACGGAAAGTTTGCAAGTGGATTTCACGTTTTTGGACTCGATAAGGACGGGGTTGGGTTCGCACTCGATGACAACAACAGGAACTTAATTCCGATAGAAGTAATTGACAGCGTTGAAGAATCCAAGAAAAAGATCGTTGCCGGCGAGATCAAAGTGACCGATGCGATGGCGAATTAATTAAGATTATGAGCAATTGGTCGAAGTACCTTAATTTTAATACCGTCGTACTTTCAATTGTTGGCTTATTTCTTATCGCCAAGGGTGGGTGGAGTCTATATCGGTTTCGTGATTACATATTTGGCAGCGGATTCATATCAATGGGAATAGGATTTATTTTGTTTGGGATAACGAATGGTTTTGCAGATCCGACACCCCGGGGACGTTTATTTTTTAAAATAGCAGTTCCTTGCTTTTTGCTGGGCGGAATATTAACGGCGTACTCTATGCGGTACTTTCTAAGATTTTAATATGATCGAGATCAAAAATATATCCAAAGCTTTTGGTGATTGTGTGGCAAACGCCGATGTTTCGATGAAAATCGAACACGGGACGATCCACGCGATCGTAGGCGAAAACGGCGCGGGTAAATCGACCATAATGCGGATCGTTTACGGGTTTTATTCAGCTGACAGTGGCGAGATCATTATCGACGGAAAACGCGTCGATATTAAGAATCCGCATGACGCTATAAAACTTGGGATCGGAATGGTTCACCAGCATTTTATGCTTGTCGATACAATGACCGTTGCCGAAAACGTTATTCTCGGAGCCGAAACCGGGGGCGCGGCAAGTCTCGATCTCGATAAGGCAAATAAAGATATATTGGCGCTTTCAAATGAACTTCGCCTTGGCCTTGATCCAAAGAAATTTGTGGAAGATCTTTCGGTTGGTCAGCAGCAGAAGGTCGAACTATTAAAGGCTCTCTATCGTGACGCGAAGATCCTGATCCTTGACGAGCCGACCGCCGTTTTAACGCCTCAGGAAGTAGAAGACTTCTTTTCTATCCTTCGCCGGATGAAAGAGCAGGGTAAAACGATAATAATAATTACGCACAAACTCGAAGAGGTTTTGGCAATTTCGGATAATGTAACGGTGATGCGCGACGGAAGATCGGTGGGAGATCTGAAAACTTCCGAAACGACGAAAGAAGATCTTGCGCGAATGATCGTCGGGCGGGAAGTGCTTTTGAGGGTTGAGAAAACAGACGCCGATCCAAATGAGACAGTTCTTAAGATCAGTGATCTAAAGATCAACGGGAAACATGGGATTGCAGTTGACCGGGTTTCTTTTGAAGTTAAAGCGGGAGAGATCGTCGGGATTGCGGGAGTAGAGGGAAATGGTCAAACGGAATTGATCGAATCGATCGCCGGACTAACTCCATATGCAGACCAGAGCGGCGCGATCGAGTTTGACGGAAAGAATATAACGACCATCTCCACGCGAAGACGGAAAGAACTCGGAATCGGACATATTCCCGAAGATCGCCACAAACGCGGGCTTTTATTGGAATCCGACCTTTCAGAAAACTCGATCCTGGGAGTTCATTATCGGCCACCCGCGGTTTCTACATTTGGATTGATGGATAGCGCGGGAATACGAAAACGCGTTGACGAAATTATCGAGAACTTTGACGTTAGGCCGCGAAATCCGGATCTGACGGCGAAAGCACTTTCGGGCGGCAACCAGCAGAAATTAATTATCGGTAGAGAATTTGAGTTGCAGCCAAAGTTGCTTTTGGTTTCGCAGCCGACACGAGGTGTTGATATCGGTGCAATTGAATTTATTCACCGGAAGCTTATCGCGCTTCGCGACGCGGGCACCGCGATTCTACTGGTTTCGGCGGAGCTTGAAGAAGTAACAGCGCTGGCCGATCGTTTGCTTGTTATGCGTGAAGGTGAGATCGTTGGTGAAGTCGATCCGAAAGAAGTTTCGGTCGAAGAGATCGGGCTGTTGATGACAGGCAGCGATTAGAAAGGAATTGAAATTATGAATTGGATAAAAACGAAAACAGCGAGATTTATTGAAGAAGAGATCGTAGCCGTACAGTTCCTTTCGTCAAATTATTCGCGAACGAACGCAGAATTGATCGTTTTTCTTAAAGGCGGAGGCGAGATGAAGTTTATGGGTGAGGAAGCCATCGAACTTTGGGAGAAATATGGCAATACCGATGGGGAAAAAGTCCCTAAATAAAATTCTTTATCTTTAAAACAGCCGATTTCAAATTTTCCATCGAAGTCGCATAAGAAAGTCGCAAGTATCCATCTGCACCAAAACCCTCACCGTCCGTAGTTGCGATATGTGTTTCGTTTAGAAGCTCGTCCGCAAAATCGGCAGACGTCGTAAACCTTTTACCTAAAAGATCCCGCACATCCGCGAATGCGTAAAATGCACCTTCCGGCATTTCAACCTTAAAACCCTCTATTTCTTGCAAAGCAGGAATAAACCAATCGCGTCGCTTTTTGTATTCGGCAAGCATCGCACTTACCGCCCGGGAAGATTCTTCCCGATTCTCTAGAGCCCGCGCGCAGGCATATTGCACGAAAGACGTTGGATGAGTAGCCGAATGACTCTGTAATTTGGTCATTTGCTTTGTCCAATCTTCATTGGTGATCGTATATCCGATACGCCAACCCGTCATCGCATATGTCTTCGAAAAAGAGCCGGCGATGCAGAGGTATTTTCGATACTCTTTTGGCAGGCTCGCTCCGGCGAAAACTTCCGACGGCGGATAAACAACCAGCAAATAGCATTCATCGGTGATGACATAAATTTCATTCTCGACGCAGACATCGATGATCTTTCGCATCTCATCGGCCGGGATCACACGTCCGGTCGGATTATTCGGCGAATTTACGATCAAGAGTTTTGTTTTATTGGTGATCGATTCGCGAACTTGATCGGCTGTGAGTACGAAACCAGTTTCAGCGGTTTCTATATAAACATTTTTCCCGCCGCAAAAGTTTACGATCTCAGGAAACGTGACCCAATACGGTTTTGGAATCAAAACTTCGTCGCCTTCATTCACTAAGGTTGTGATCGCATTAAAAAGCGCCTGTTTACCGCCGCATGAAGCGGCAACTTCTCCCGGCGATAGATCCGCCCCGAATTCCGCCCCATAGTATTCAGCGATCGTTTCCTTAAATGTCTTCATTCCGGAAGCAGGCGTATATTTTGTTAAGCCTTTCTGCAGTCCATCCCAAGCATACTGCTTTATAAATTCCGGGGTGTCGAAATCAGGTTCGCCGACCGTAAGATCGATCACGGAATGTCCTTCATCGCGGAGGCGGGTTGCTGCCTGGGCTGCTTTTAATGTTGAAGAACCGTGCATTTTATTGATGCGGTTTGAAAAGGGGGGTTGATTCGACATATTTTAGAAGCTCTGAATATTCTAAACTCTTTGCAAAAATTCAATTCGGTTGTTAAAAGGATCCCGAAACTCAAATCTTTCGAATCCCGGGATCGGGATCCCGTCGATAACCTCAATTTCGACAGTACTTAATCTCTTACGACAATTGTCCAAATCTTCCACGATATATGCAACGTGAGCTTTAGACTTTGCGGCGGCATCGACATCAAAATGCTCATCAATACCGAAATGGATCTGGAAGCCATTTAATTCTAACCAGAAACCGCCTCGTTTTCGCAAAGATCCGGGTTTCGGGATCTCCTCGATCCCTAGAACGCTACAGTAAAAATCACGTGCTTGATCCTCACATCCCGCAGGGATCATTATTTGCACATGATGAACGGCTTTCAGCATAACTATTTTGTGATCTTTTCACGCATTTTCTCTTCAATAAGAACCGGGACAAGCCCTTCAACCCGTCCGCCAAGTGTAAAGACCTGTTTTACAAGGTGAGATGAAACGTAAGAAAACTCTTCGGCTGCCATCAGGAAAACAGTTTCGATCTCTGGCTCTAAACGCCTGTTCATAAGTGCCATTCTCAGCTCATATTCATAATCCGACACAGCACGGATCCCTCGGACTATCGCGTGCCCATCTCGGCTTTTTACATAGTCAACGAGGAGACCGCTAAAGGATTCGACGGACAATCTGCATCCTTTGGAATCAAAACCTTCGAGAACGCTTGTTATCATTTCGCATCGCTCTTTGGGTGAAAACATAGGATTCTTATCAGGATTGTTTAATACCGCAATAATTATTTCATCGAAAAGATCTACGCTCCGTTCGATGATATCCATATGTCCCATCGTCATAGGATCAAATGATCCGGGAAATATCGCACGTCTCATTTATTAAAATTTCTCCTCAAGAAGTTTTTTCGCGCTTTCTTCGGATTCTTTATATTCGGGGATGAAATTCGCAGCCGGTTTGATCGAAAGCACACGGATAAGGTGTTCTTTTGCCTCTGTGTATTTGCTTAAGGCAAGGTAGGCTTCAGCTAAATGCAGATGAATGTAGGAATTATTCGGATTGATTTCGAGTCCTTTTTTGAAAAACTCTACCGCTTTTTCGGCGCTTCCTCCGGCCAATCCTCGGGAACCGAGCTCGACCTGGCCCAGAGCGTCGTAAGCGCTTGCTCCCTGATACGTTTTATCTATCTCGATCACTTTATTAAGCGACTCGCGAACCTTTCCGATCGACGGGACGCCAACTGTAACCGGGCTTCTACGGGACTGTTCACCTAATATCGCTGCATACCAGAAGTGGCCGTCTGCCAGTGCCGGGTTCATTCGCACCGCGATCCTTGCCGCCTGAAGTCCGTTTTTTAGGATCGGTTCGGATTCTTCATCGCTTAGTGATCGGCGGCTTCCGACGAAATAACTGTATCTGGCAAACTTCCATTCCAGTTCGTAGTTTCGATTATTCGCATCTCTGCCTTTATCCAAGATCTCGATCGCTTTCTTTGCGTTTTCGATCTCGCCTCTTTTCTCATAGAGCTCTGCGGCTTTTGTTAATGCTTCTGCCGGCGGTATTTCCGACGTTGATCCGGCTATCTCAGCCGGTTCGGCAACTGCTCCGGCACATGAAGCAAGCGCAAATAATGAAAAGACTGTCAGTGTTTTTAGTGTTCGTAAATACATTGTAGTTACAATTCTCAAATATTTCAGTAATAAATTCTCAAAACGTGGTTTCAAGGACAATATTGGGTTACCAAAATATAAAATCTCTGTTATATTTCTATTTTCAATCGAATAGATAAATCATTTTATAGGTAATGACTAAGAAATCACAAGCGGCATCATTCTACGACCTTGAAGGCACACTCGTGAGTACAAACCTCGTACATACTTTGGGGTTTTACGCGCGACGGCAGCAGGGGTTGTTTTCAACGATTAAAAAGAGCGTTAGCACCGTAGCAAAGCTTCCGTTATTCGGCGTGACCGACCTTTATTCCCGAAATGTATTTAATGAATATTTCTTCAAAAGCTACAAAGGAGAATCTGAAGATCGCCTGCGATATTTTGCGGACGAACTTTTTGAGGACGTTTTAAAACCGGCGATCTTTCCCGGTACTCTGGATCTGATCGCCAAATCAAAGAAACTCGGTCACCGGCAAGTAGTTGTAACGGGCGCGCTCGATTTTAGCGTTGCGCCGCTTGCCAGCTACCTTGGGATCGATGTTTTTGCGGCAAACAGGCTTGAATTTGTAAACGGTTATGCAACAGGGCGCTTGCTCCCGCCCGTTATGGCTTCGGCGACCAAGGCGACCTGGATACGCGAGTTTGCTGAAGAGAACGACATAAATTTGTCTGATTCTTATTCTTATTCCGACAGCATTTCAGATCTGCCGATGCTTTCGATCGTTGGACATCCGGTGGCAGTAAGCCCTGATTTCCGTTTGAAACAGACTGCGCTCCAACATGATTGGGCGATCTTAGACCTGACATAATTTTATGCACGAACTACAAACTAAATATCTATTTATACCGGCATTATTGTTATTGACGTTGATCCTTTCGATCGGCTTGTTTGCAAAAGCGTCGGCAAACCAGGATGAGATAGCCTCAATACACTTCGACGCCAAGCAATTGATCGAAGACTTAAAATTTCTATCGTCGGATGAAATGAAAGGCCGCAATACCGGAACGCCTGAAAGCGAAGCCGCCCGAAATTATGTTTTGAAGAGGTTTAAGGAATCGGGAATTAAACCGGTCGCGGATAATTACTTACAGAAATTCTCATTTGCCGATCGAAGTGATAGTTCGCTTGACGGTGTAAATATAGTTGGTTTGATAAAAGGAAAGGTAGAGCCGAATAAATATATTGTTATCACCGCACATTACGATCACGTTGGCGTCAGAGAAGGCGAAATTTACAACGGGGCCGATGATAATGCATCTGGCACCTCGGCGCTTTTTGCGATCGGGAAATACTTCAATAAGAATTCACCGGACCATTCGATAATCTTTGTCGCGTTTGATGCTGAGGAAAGGGGACTGCAGGGTGCGAGATATTTTGTCGACAATTTACCGGTCAAGCATGAAGAGATATTGCTCAATATCAATATGGATATGATCGCCCGCAGCGATAAAGGCGAACTCTATGCAGCCGGAACCTTTCATTATCCAAATCTAAAACCATATCTGGATCAAGTAAAAAAGATCGCGCCGGTCAAATTATTGTTTGGACATGACGATCCAAAACTCGGCCGCGATGACTGGACGTCACAGTCGGATCACGGCGCGTTTCATCGCAAAAAGATTCCGTTCATTTACTTCGGCGTTGAGGATCACAAGGATTATCACAAGCCAACAGACGATTTCGAAAATATTCAGCCGGAGTTTTATGTAAAATCGGTTGAAACGATCCTTGAGGCCGTAATTTCGTTTGACGGAATGAGAAAATAAGCAATAGTCGAAACTTAGGGGCAGGTTCTGCACGTGCCCAATGAGGGAAGCGAAAAAGCTGATCATTTACGAATATTGGTTCTATCGGAAATTTTAGATCATCATGATTATTTCATCCTTTCGGATGATGGGCAGGCACAAGACCATGCTCCTCCATTAATTTTACGTTTAATAATTATTTTTATGGCACTGCAATTAAGACGAAAAACACACGAATCAGTTATCTACATCGACCGCGACTCGGCTCCGCGAATCATGCCGTTTGGCGAGGATTTTATTCTCGAAGATATCCCGATCGGGACGCGCGTCATTTATCCGAATCCGCCGATCAAGGGTTTGCCGAATCGGGAAGCCGCGATCCGCTATGCAGTAAATAATCCGCTTGACGCAAAACCTCTTTATGCGCAGCTCGAGCCGGGAATGAAGGTAACGATCGCGATCGACGATATTTCACTTCCTTTGCCTCCGATGGCGACACCCGATATCCGGCAGACGATGGTCGAAGTGATCCTCGATATGTGCTACGCAAACGGCGTCGACGATATTCATATTGTTATCGCGATCGGGCTCCACCGGAAAATGACGGAATGGGAAATGAAGCGAACAGTCGGAAGCAAGATTCACAATGCCTTTTATCCCGACCGTTATTACAACCACGATGCCGAAGACGATGAAAATCTCGTCGCACTTGGACACACCCGTCACGGTGAACCGATCAGAGTAAACCGCCGGTGCGTTGAATCAGACCTGTTGATCTACGCAAATATCAATTTTGTCCCGATGAACGGCGGTCATAAGTCGGTCGTCTGCGGGCTTAATGATTACGAATCGCTGAGAGCTCATCATGAACCTCAGACGATCATCGATTCAGATTCCTATATGTATCCGCCGGATTCGGAATTAAATCATAAACTTACACGGCTCGGGAAGTTAGTAGATGAACATATGAATGTTTTTCATATCGAAACTGCCGTAAATAACCGCATGTTTTCGGATGGCTATGACATATTGACTCGAAACGAAGACGACTTTACTTTTGCCGATCGGATGAAGTGGGAAGGAATGAAACGCACATTTTCAAAACTTCCGCGCTCGGCAAAGCGAAAATTGCTTCATCAAATTCCGAGTCAATACGACATGATCGCCTGCTATGCGGGTGAAACGGAAAAGGTTCATGAAAAAATTCTTGAAAAGGGCTATCAGCAATACATGGTGCCGATCAAAGGCCAGTGCGACATTTTGATCACGGGAATTCCGGATATTTCGCCGTACAACGTCTATTCGGCGCTAAACCCGCTTCTCGTTCAGGTGATGGCGCTCGGCTACCACTTCAATATGTACAAAAATAAGCCGCTGCTAAAAAAAGACGGCGTAATGATCATCACGCATCCGTGTTTTGACGAGTTTGACCACGATTTTCATCCGAGCTATATCGAATTTTTCCACCGATTGCTGCCGGAATCGCGTGATGCGTTTTATCTGCGCGAAAAATACGAACGCGAGTTTGCCGAAAATCCCGCGTACATAGAAATGTATCGCCGCGGAAATGCCTATCATCCGGCGCACCCGTTCTTTATGTGGTACTGGGGCGAAAACGGCAGACAGCACGTAGGTAAAGTGATCGTCGCCGGCGCTGAAAATGCACACGTCCCCGAAATGCTCGGTTGGGAACGCGCCGATAATCTGACGGAAGCGATCGCCATGGCGAGAAGCTATATGGGTAGAAATGCGGAGATCACGATGCTCCATCAGCCGGTGATCGGATTGTGTGAGGTGACGGATTAGATGTATGTGATCACAAATTGTGATGGGTTGCAGTTTTAAGATCACAGTTTGTGACCATAGTTCGAATTTCCTTTAGCCACGTCGTTTACGGCGTGGTCAGGGAACGAAAACCGGATGAGGGCGTTTTAACGTCCTTATTTGATCGGCTCTAGCATTCAGGTGGCTAAAGCCGAAGAAAAAAGGACGTTTTAAACGCCCTAAAGATTTTTGGTATTGCGATCCACGCCGTAAACGACGTGGTTATAGGAAAAGTTTGCGGCTGAACGGTTTGCTTTATGGGCGACAAATATATCGCCATTTTAAATGGCAAATTGAAATATGATTTTAATTGAACAAATAAATTCACATAGATACTTATTCTTGAATAAATTGGTTGAAGTAAACGACCTCGAATTAATTTTGTTAATTGATGAGGGTAGAGTTGACGAAGACACTGAAGGAAATTTGAACGAGGTATTGGAGTTCGCACCGTCAATAAAAACCAATCCAATAATATCTAATGAGAAATGCAAGAGGTACAAAATAACAATTTCAGACTATCTTGCTTATTCGGTCAGAAATGAATCGTTTACATCTTGGGACGACGACGAAACATTCAAAGGCAAATTATTTAGAATATATTTAAAATCGAAATTTTTGAATTATATGGAAAAAGCGACAGATGTTGACCATGCAAAGTTTTTGATGGACGAAGCAGAATATATTCATTTCGGGATTTGTTGCGAAAATCAAATAATTGACATTGCATCTGCAAATCAACCAATTATTGAAGAGTTAAAGATTTTAAAATGAAATTATCACCAACCGAAATATATAAAAATAAGCATATCTTCTTTATCGGCGGAACCGGCTTTGTCGGGAAGGTTACGCTTTCGATGTTGCTCAATAATTTCCCCGATGTTGGTAAGGTTTATGTGATCGTCCGCGCAAGGAATGAAGAAGAGACGCTCAACCGTTTTTGGAATTCCGTTGTACCTTCGCCGACGTTTGATCCGCTTCGGGAGAAATACGGCGATAAGTTTGAAGAGTTTATCCGCGAGAAAGTCGTACCGGTAAACGGCGACGTTTCGGCGGATTTTCTCGGAATGGATGAGGCAAAAGCGAAGAAGATCATGGCGGAATGCGATGTGATCATCAATTCGGCGGGAAATGTGACGTTTAATCCGC
>JBGTEI010000176.1:0-4914 GCA_041747875.1 Pyrinomonadaceae bacterium
CCCACCCGTCGGGCACTCCTCCTTCAAAACGTGGGGAGTTTTTATGATTGGATAAGTACCACAAACTTCCCAATTTGCTGCCTCTAATTATTTTTCAGACAGCCTCGATTTCGCCTTGTTCCAAAGCGAATCCATTTCAGCGAGATCAACGTCTTCAAAATTCTTTTCGGCTGATTTGAGTTCGTCTTCGATAAACCGAAAACGCTTTCGAAACTTTCGGTTTGTTTTCTTAAGCGCATTTTCCGGTTCGACGCCGAGTTTGCGTGCAAGGTTTACAACTACGAAAAGCAGATCGCCGATCTCTTCCTCAATACCGGAATTATTTTTATCCGTGATCGCAGATCTTAATTCGCCGGCTTCTTCTTCAAGCTTTTCAAATATCTGATCCGTATTCTCCCAATCAAACCCAACCTTTGCTGCCTTTTTCGTGATCTTATTCCCTTCGATGAGCGCCGGAAAAGCAACCGGAACTTCATCGAGGATCGAACCTGAATCGTCAAATTCCTTACCCCGCGCTTTTTGTTCGGCTTTTTTTAGTTCGTCCCAATTGTTGAGAACGTCATCTGCCGTCTCGAAATTCTTGTCTTCGAAAACGTGCGGATGGCGAAGAATGAGTTTTTGCGTAATGCCTTCCGCAACATCGTCGATCGTAAAATCGCCTTTCTCTTTTGCGATCGTCGAATGAAAAACGACTTGCAGAAGTACATCGCCGAGTTCATCGCTTAAATTTGTGGTATCGCCTGTTTCTGACGCTTCATGGATGGCGTCAAAGGCTTCATAGGTTTCTTCGAGGAGATAGGGCGCAAGCGATTCGTAGGTTTGCTCACGATCCCACGGGCAGCCGCCGGGCGCACGAAGGCGCGCCATTACATTTACAAGGTCGTTAAATTTTTCAGACATAATTATTTGATTTTGAACTTTCTTTCGCCAAAATGCTACTATCAAGACACAGAATAATAGAGGAATAATTGAAATAAACAATGATTGGAAAAGATACGCACGAAGGCGAAGAAGAACAGGTCCTGAAAGTTATCGATAAACGTAAATTTAATGTTGACGGTAGTTTGCGGGAAGGTGTAACGATCGAAAAAGAAGAACCAAAGACCGAAACTGCTCCCGTGATCTCTGAGCAGCAGAGCTTTGCAGATTCAGTGGATGAAGGTTCGCAGATAGATCTTTCGGCCGCACCGTCAGTTGATACAAACCCGGAATCCGCCCGAACATTGACGGAGGAGGAAGAAGAAGCACTTCTTGACGACGAAAACCCGGCAAGTTTTATAAATTTTCTTTCCACATTGGTTACAAACGCCGCGGCCTCGCTCGGCGCGATGCCTCATCCGGTAACAGGACAAAAAAGCGTCGATCTCGATACCGGAAAATACTGGATCGATGTACTCGCGATGCTTCGTGAAAAGACCGACGGCAACCTGCTTTCTCAGGAAAAGGCGCTTCTTGAAAGCATTTTATCCGACCTCCGAATGCAGTATGTAGCGCTTACCCGTGTTGCCGAAGAAAAGCTAAAAGCGCAGGCGGCGAAGAATTTTTCGTCAAAAGATATCCTGGGGGGATAAGAAAGTTGACTGGGAGTTTGGCGAGTTGACTGAAAGTTTGCCGGGGGTTAAGGGGGTTGTTGATTACGCGTGCATAATAAACAATCGTGGCAAGATTTAAGAGGATAGACGAGCTCAAGGCTTGGCAAAAGGCGAGAGAAATTACCCGAAGAGTCTATTTGATAACCGGTAATATAAAATTCAGCAAAGACTTTGGTCTGCGCGATCAAATGCAAAGAGCAAGTGTGTCTATCATGGCAAATATTGCTGAAGGACACGGGAGACGAAGTGCCAAAGAATTTGCAAATTTTCTCAATATCACACGCGGCTCTGCAATTGAGGTCCAGTCTCATCTTTATGTCGCATTAGACCTAAATTATATCGAAAAGACTGAATTTGACCAAATATACGAAATGCTTGACGAAGTTTCGAGAATGACAATTTCTTTATCTCAGTATTTACGCAGTAAATGATAAAGTTTTAATAATCAACCAAAAGATCGGCTGGCCCATTGCTATTTCCAACTGAGTAAACCAGGAAAACTCGGCCAACTTTCAGACAACTCGGTCAACTTTCAGTCAACTATTCCCCTATGAGACTAACCTTCCTCGGCACCGGCACTTCGACAGGCGTACCATCTATCGGGTGTGACTGTGAAACGTGTCTGTCAGACGATCCAAAGGACAAGCGCCTGAGGGTTTCGGTCCTCATCGAACACGCCGGAAAACAGATCCTCGTCGATACATCAATTGATTTTCGTCAGCAGGCTTTGCGTGCCGGAATAAAAAAACTCGACGCGATCCTCATCACACATTGTCATGTAGATCACGTTTTTGGTTTGGATGACATTCGTCCGCTCAACTTTCGTTACGGGGCGATGGGAGTTTATGCAAACGAGATAGCGTGGAAAGACCTTAAACGCATTTTTCAATATATTTTTCAGCCGTCGCATTTCGGCGGCGGCCTGCCGCAGCTGATCCCGCACACAGTCGTAAATAATTCTCCGTTTTGTATTGGTAATGATCTCGAAATAACTCCGCTTGAAGTGATCCACGGAAAACTTCCCGTCATTGCTTATCGCTTTAACGATTTTGCCTATGCAACGGACCTTAAGGAAATCCCGCAGGAATCGCTCGATGGTCTGCGCGATCTTGATGTGTTGGTCTTAGATTGTGTTCGACTTAAACCGCATTCAACTCACCTGTGTCTCGATGAAGCGCTCGCCTACATTGAACAACTCAAACCAAAACGCGCATTTCTCACTCATCTAAATCACGACATTATGTACGAACGAGAAAAACATCTTCTGCCGGATAATGTTGAATTTGGTTATGATGGTTTGGTCGTTGGAGGCTAGTTACAGGTAATTGTGAAAATCTACTTTACGATTATCTGAACCGTTTTGATTCTGCGTGTTTAGTCGGTGAAACCGACGACATATTTATAGCCGATGGCGCGAGCCGTGGGAAGATCGTAAATATTGATTACAACCTTTGAAAATCGCGACACATATTCTGCCATTTTCAATGGCTTAGAACTAACGAAGGTTTAATATGACGGCAGAATTCACAATGGTCATCCATTTTTATTCTTCTAAATACAAACAATATCTAAGAGCCATCCGGGTTCAAAACTTCCCGATAAACCTGTTCCGTCTTTCCGATCATTTTCTCCAGACTAAAATTCTCTTTTGCGGCTCTTTGGCCGGTTGAGCCAAATTCATTTCTCTTCTTTTCGTCTTCTAAAAGCTCACAAACCTTTGCGGCTATATCAACCGGATCTTTGACCGCAGCGAGCAAACCGCTTTCGCCATCCTTTATCAATTCCTTCGCCCCGCCCGTTTCTGTCGAAACAACGGCCGTTCCCGATGCCATTGCTTCAAGTATTGCCAGGCCAAAACTTTCCGAGTGCGAAGGCGAAACAAAAATGTCAAAGGCAGAAAGCAGCGGCGAAGTGTCTTCGATCCAATCGAGAAAAGTAAACTGCTTTTCAAGACCAAAAACTTTTACAAGCCTTTTCAGCTTTCTGCGGTAATTTTGATCGATCGAATTATCTACGCCGACAATTACAAAATGCGTGTCAGGAAATTTCTTTACGATCTCATTTGCCGCTATGACAAGATCTTCCTGTCCTTTGAGCGGTTTCAGTTCGCCGACCGTCCCGACGACCGGAACGTCAAACGGAATATTGCGCTCAAAACGAAATTCTTCACCAAGTCGTTTGTGATCGACGTCTGCAAGTTTTTGAACGTCGATCCCGTTTGGAACACACACAATCTTTTCTTTTGGAAAAGTTCTTATAAGATTCGCCTCAACGGCCGATGAAACAGCGATCGCTTTTGAAACGTTGCTCAAAACGAGTCTGTGCAGATTCTTCATCGGAAAAAGCACGTGACGTGTAACTATCAATTTTGATCGGGGAAAAAGCCTGACCGCCATACTCGCCGGCGGATAATCCCGTGCAAGATGAGCGTGGACAATATCGATCTTATGTTTTTGAAGGAACCGCGAAACATTGTGCGCCGAGAATAGATCGAGAGAATTTCTAAGAGACGTATGCAGAATGCTTTCGAACGGCAGAAAATCGAGTTTTTCTTCAACGCCATTTTCTTTTCGCATCGCTGCAAAAACTTCATGCCCACTTTCGCTTAAGCCCCGGCAAAGATCGACCAGGTGTTTCTCACCGCCGCCATAAGTTTTTGCCGAAGAGATCTGGAGGATTCGCATCAACAAAATTAAACCCCAAAGCGGTAAAAGACGCAAAGACGCGATCAAAAGAAAAAGCACGCCTTCCGAAAAAGACGTGCGAAAGTAGCCTGATAGAACTCAAACTAGAAATTGAATCGTGCCGCAAATTGTACTTGTCTTTCGCGGAAGATCGAGTTTCCGGCTTCGCTCGGAACACCGAAAGTTGATGTGTTGTAGGTTAGTCTGCTCACGCCTGCTGTCGTAGAAAGGTTGTAACCAGTAGTTCCCACATTCGTGATATTTTGCCGATTTAATAAGTTAAAGGCCTCAGCAAATATTTCGATATTCGATGTTTCAGTAATACGGAAACGGCGAGAAAGTCTTAGATCGACGTTAAAGGAATATGGAAGACGGAATGTATTCGGCGGAAGGTTCGGAAGACGGTTTGCACCACCCGCTCCAAGAATTCCGGTACTTATTCCGGATGGAGCATTTCCACTGACACCTGCCGAATATGGACGACCTGACTGGATCGTAACGATCGGCGATAAAGTAAAGCCACCCAGGATCGCCCTTCCTGCCTTTGAGCCGCTTGCCAGACCAAACAATGTTTTTGGAGCATATACCGCACTTGCTACAAACCGATGTGGGATATCCAGGCTTGATGTTCCATATTC
>JBGTEI010000177.1:0-3802 GCA_041747875.1 Pyrinomonadaceae bacterium
TTGATCTAACACCTTCGCCCGGTCGCCAGCCGTATTTATCTTGCGGCGTAGCTTCGGCAAGACTAACAAATTTCTTTTCTGCTGCGTCGATCTGCGCCATTGTTTCAGCACGAGCGCCGGATAGTGATTTTTTTTCCATCGCCGTACCTTGGGCAAACGATGAGATCGTAAAAGAAATTGCGATCCCGGCGACCAACGCCAATTTTGTTAAACTTTTCATTTCAATTCTCCTTAAAATTTGTAACAGTAGCCCGACTGCCCTAATAAACCGCCCGGCCGTCAGTTTATTCCCAATCACCCTGTCCTTCACGCCGAATTTGGTAACCGGATTCTTCGAGGTACCGAATTACTTCCTCTCCGTGTTCGTCGTCCTTTACTTCGAGCAGCATTTCCACGCCGACTCTTCCAAACGGAGCAAGCCACATCGCACGCCTGTGAAATACCTCAATTACGTTTGCTCCGCTTTCCGCTACTCTCTTGAGCATCTGCGCCAAGCCGCCGGGCCGGTCGTCAACTAATGATTTGACGATGATATATCTCCCTTCTCTGACCAAAACTTGTTCGAGAATTCGGGCAAGCAAATTCGCGTCAATGTTTCCGCCGCAAAGCACAGAACAAACGACATCGTTTTCACCAAGCTCGATCTTGCCGGCTAATACGGCCGCAACTCCTGCTGCGCCCGCGCCTTCCACCACCAGATGATTATTTTGAACGCAGTGAAATATTCCGTACGCAATCTCTTCTTCGGTTACTTCTACCACTTCATCTACATATTCCTTGATGATCTCGAGCGAAATCGAACCCGGGCGTTTTATCGCGATACCATCGGCGATCGTCGACTTAAAGGGCATTTCAACCGGTTTCCCGGCTTTTAACGATTCATTTATGACAGCAAGATTTTTTGCTTCAACGCCGATCACGCGCGCATTGGGCACAAGCGTTTTGATCGCGATCGCGGTGCCGGAAATTATCCCGCCGCCGCCGATCGGAACTACAACGACACTTACATCCGGCAGGTCTTGAGCGATCTCGATCCCGATAGTTCCTTGTCCGGCTATCACCTGGTCGTCTTCAAACGCATGAACATAGGTCAGATTTCTTTCCTTTTGGAGTTCGCGTGAATATGCCACGGCTTCGTCAAAACCGTCACCATGTAATATTACCTCCGCACCAAAATTGCGGGTTGCGTTTATTTTTGTCAGCGGAGCGTACTGAGGAACGACGATCGTAGCTCTAATGTTGTGTAGTGAAGCCGCAAGGGCGACTCCCTGAGCATGATTTCCGGCTGAGGCGGCGATAACCCCGCGCTCCTTTTCTTCATCAGTAAGCCGCGAGATCTTGTTGTACGCACCGCGGATCTTGAAAGAACCGCTTCGCTGTAAACATTCAGCTTTAGAATAAGCCCTGGCGCCGATCTTCTCAGATAATTTATTGTCGGGGAGTATCGGAGTTTTAGCGATAATTCCGTCCAAAACACTGCGTGCATCTTCGATGTCGGAAAATTTTACGGTCATAAGATTGAATTATAGTTATTTTGATTTGCCTTTCAATTTCTCGATATTAATACTTTAGACGGAATATCGTAATAATGATATTCTAAGTTCAATTCTTTAATAAACTTTTTTTCGGAGGTCAGATAATGTTTGCGACGCTTCTTTTATTTCAACTCGAACTTTTCGGCTTAGGCTTTTTCTTTCTGGCGTTTCTCGGGATCGCGCTTCTTACCGTGGCGTGGAAAACGATAAAGATCGTCCCGCAATCCTCGGTACTTCTGATCGAAAGACTTGGAAGGTTTAGCCGGGTTGCATCGAGCGGATTGAACATAATCGTTCCATTCTTTGAAGCACCTCGTGCAATATTTTGGACAAATAATCGACCCGGATTAACGTTTATTGACCTTCGCGAACAGTATATTGATCTCCCGCCGCAACCCGTGATTACGAGAGACAACGTAACGATCAATGTCGATTCGGTTGTATACTGGCAGATCACTGATCCGGCAAAGGCGGTTTACGAAGTGACTGATCTTGTTGGAGGTTTGGTTCAGCTTACGATCACCGGGATGCGCGCAGTAATGGGTGAAATGGATCTTGATCATACGCTTTCTTCGCGTGATCAGATCAACAGCAAACTCCAGTTGATCCTTGATGAAGCGACCGATAAATGGGGCGTGAAGGTTACTCGCGTTGACGTTAAAAACATCAATCCGCCGGAAGACGTTCGAATCACGATGGAAAAACAAATGACTGCGGAACGTAATCGTCGAGCACTTGTTTTGCAGGCTGAAGGTGACAAGCAAGCCGCTATCGCCCGCGCAGATGGTGAAAAACAAGCAGCCGTTATGAGGGCTGAAGGTCAGAAACAAAGTGCGATCCTCGAGGCCGAAGGTGCCGCGCAGGCGAGGCTCAAGGCGGCCGACGCAGAAGCGACCGCAATTTCACAGATCTCGCAATCGATCGGAGATGTCGCGCAGACGACAAACTATTTGATAACGTCGCGCTATATTGATTCCCTTCGTGACATGACCCGTTCACAAAATTCAAAGGTGATATTTATGCCGACCGAAACGTCCAACGTGCTTTCGACGGTTGGCTCGATCAAAGAAATGCTTTCGGCGACCGGTGAAGATGATACAAGCCCAAAACTTCCAACACCTCCGGGAAGACGTGAACTTGATTCTTGATCCCGAAAACAGCTGAGTAGTGAAATGGGTTGGTGAAACTAATGTCACCAACTCATTTTTTACGTTGCAAATAAAACGTCGCACAACTAGAATTCGTTTTGCCTACTCACAATTTTATCGCATCAGGAGATCCTTAATTATGAAACGACGATTATTGACCGGATTTATAACAATCACTCTTCTTATGGCAACAACACCGCTTGCACTTGCGACCGATTACGATGTCGAACTCGTTGTTCCGGACGGGAAAAAATCAGTCGAATCCGACGCTGTTCTGAGAATTGAAAAGGAAACGTTTGAAGTTTTGATAGAAAAAAAGAAATTCCAGGAACACAATAAAAAGCTGTCGTTTTCAGAAGTAAAAATTGCGGACTATTCATACTCGAAAAAACCGATGCTTTCCGTCGGCGGCGCAGTCGCAACCGCGCTCCTTGTGGGATTTATCTTTGCGCTTCCCTTCTTGTTCATCAAGAAAAAGAACCATTGGCTGACCGTCCAAACGGAAGATCAGTTTGCCGTTATGAAACTAGATAAAAGCAATTATCGAGCGATAATTGCGGAGTTTGAAACACACGGTGTAACGGTCAATGAAGTAAAGGAAGAAGACGAAGATAAAAAGGATAAGGACAATAAAGATGTAAAAATGAAAACTGATAAAGACGACGAAGATACTGATACGAGATAGTTTTCATTTTTGTCCAAAATCTTTCCGGCATGAGCCGTATTTTCAAACGATCTTTTTTTTCGCCGTTTGCAAATAAAAGCGCTTCAAACTAGAATTTATCAAGGATGCACCCGTAGCTCAGCTGGATAGAGTATCTGACTTCGAATCAGAGGGTCGCAAGTTCGAATCTTGCCGGGTGTACCATAAAATTTCACATATCCTAAGAAGCTAATCCCGATCAAATCGATTGGGGTTAGCTTTTTCGCCGTATCAAACGCAATTCCCTGAATCAATGCTTTAGAAATTAGCGGTTCAACCCTTCAATGATGCTAAAAACTTCGCTCGAAATAAACTCTTCTTCCAGGTCTTTCTTCGCTTTTAGAAGCACCAAATTCATGTCATTTTTCTTAAGTACCTGCTCATAATTTTTTGCAGTTCCCTCTGACATCCATCCG
>JBGTEI010000178.1:0-6336 GCA_041747875.1 Pyrinomonadaceae bacterium
ATCGTATGCGTTACCGGCATTATTCTTTTTACGATCCGGATCAGAAGGTTCTTTTCCGGTTCGATCTTTTCGTTGTTGGTAAAAAACATTTTGATTCCGGTAAAGATCAAAAAACCGCCGAAAATATAAATGACCCAATGAAACTGCATCAATGCAGAACCGACGCCAATAAATATTGCCCGAAAAATAAGCGCTCCGAGAATTCCGTAAAACAGGACCCTGTGCCGATAAATTGCGGGAATTCCAAAATAACTGAATACAAGAACAAAAATGAAGATGTTGTCGATCGAGAGTGAGTATTCAAGAATGTATCCGGTCAGAAATTCCAAACCCAGACGCCGACCGGTTTCGACCCCGAATTTCGAAGCCGCATACAAGTAAAAGAGAGAGTTAAAAGTAAGAGCAAGTGTAACCCATACGATACTCCAGATAGTTGCTTCCTTAAACGAAACTACGTGGGCCTTTCGATTAAAAACACCGAGGTCGAGCGCAAGCAAAATCAAGACAAATACCAGAAAACCTGAGTAAAACCACCAATACTCAGCAAAGGGAAATAAGCTTATGTTCATATTAAAAGTATCCTTCTCTCTGTTGGACTTCCATACCGCACAGAAAAAACCTTGTGCGGACGAATAACTAAAAAGTTAATGCAGCACAAGGTCTTGATATTTTCTCCGATGAACCGAACTGCTTAGCGCACAAGCAATCGTATTGACGATTTCACCGAACCAAAAGGGCTATCTACTCCCCTTGTTCCAAATTGCCTTTTTAGATTAGTTAAGACATGCCCTGTTTGTCAAGAGGGTTTGGCGATCGCAGCCCGCGCGTGTTCAAAGACTTTAGACATCGGCAACGATTGCAAATCTATTATTCGCTGTGAAAAAATGACTGTATGCAAATTCCGAAAAAACATACCAACGAATTGATCAATGAAACGAGTCCATATCTACAACAGCACGCTCACAATCCGGTAGATTGGCATGGATGGAATCGGGCCGCCCTTGCAAAAGCAAAGACGGAGGAGAAGCCCATACTGCTCAGTATCGGATATTCGGCATGCCACTGGTGTCACGTGATGGAGCACGAATCGTTTGAAGACGAGCATATTGCCGCGATCATGAATGAGAATTTTGTGAACATAAAGGTTGATATGGAAGAACGGCCCGATATTGACAAGATCTATATGAGGTTTGTTCAACTTACGACCGGCAGTGGAGGTTGGCCGCTTACGGTATTTTTGACTCCGGATCAACTGCCGTTTTTCGGAGGAACATATTTTCCTCCGAATCCGCGATTTAACATGCCGAGCTTTGAGCAGATATTAACGAGCGTTGCGGAGGCGTATCGAGTTCGCCGCGACGAGATCACGCATTCGGCAAAGGATGTCCTGGCCGGTATTAAAGGAATTGCCGATGGACAACGCGTCGCTGAGAGTTTTACGGACGAGTTACTCGATTCCGCCTTTCATCGGATTATCGAAACGTTTGACAATGTAAATGGGGGATTTGGCGGCGCGCCGAAATTTCCTGCTCCGATGACACTCGAATTCCTGCTCAGGTATTACAAACGTACTGGTCATAAAGATGCGCTCGAAGTCGTCGTAAAGACTTGCAATAAAATGGCTCGTGGCGGTATTTATGATCAACTTGGCGGCGGGTTTCATCGCTATTCGGTCGACACGACTTGGATGACACCCCATTTTGAAAAAATGCTGTATGACAATGCGCAACTCGCACGGATCTATGTGCATTTGTTTCAGGTTACGCGGGATGACTTTTACAAAGAGATCGCGATCGGGACGTTGGACTATATAAAACGTGAAATGCTCGATGAGAACGGCGGTTTTTTTTCGGCGCAGGATGCAGATTCAGAAGGTGAGGAAGGGAAGTTTTTTGTTTGGAAACCGGCTGAGATCGCCGGGATACTCGGTGAAGATGACGCGAAGTTTTTTGAGGTTTACTTTGATGTTTCCGATTTCGGGAATTTTGAAGGTAAAAATATTCTAAACGTAAAAAGATCCATTAAGGAAACTGCGGAAGAGTTTTCGGTTTCTGAAGACCTGGTCATGACTTCGATCGAAACAAGTAAGGTCAAGCTGTTTGAAGCGAGGGCGAAAAGGATCAAGCCATTTCGGGATGAAAAAATATTGACCGCATGGAACGGACTCATGCTTGCGACATTTGCGGAAGCATCCGCAGTATTTGAATCTGCGGAATACCTTATTACAGCAAAGAGCAATGCAGATTTTTTAATAAGGGAACTGCAAGATGATGGCAGATTGCTCAGGACATGGATAGACGGAAAAGCGAAATTAAACGCGTATATTGAAGACTACGCAAATCTTGCCGATGGTCTTTTTGAATTGTTTCAGGCTTCAGGTGAATCAAAATATCTTTTCGAATCAAAACGCCTCGTCGATGTGATGATAGAGGAATTTTGGGATGAAGAATCAGGCGGCTTTTATTTCACCTCAAATGACCACGACGAGCTCTTGGTTCGTTCTAAAGATTATTTTGATAATGCAACTCCTTCGGGAAATTCCGCAGCAGCGGATGTGCTGCTAAAGCTCTCTAAGATATTTGGCGATGAGAAATATGAACGAATAGCTGTGCTTGTGCTGAGGATCGTCGCGCCGCAGATCCGCCGGCATCCGGGGGCGTTTGGCAGATGTCTTTCTGCGATCGATTTCTATTTGAGCGCAGTTAAAGAAATCGTCGTAATTGGGGATCGCGGCAACGAACTCGAAAAAGAGCTGTGGCGAACGTATGATCCGAACAAAGTAGTGATCCCGGTCGATGACCCGAACGACCATGAAAGCCAATTAAAAATTCTATCCGGGAAGAAAAAAATTGACGGCAAAGCGACGGCTTTCATTTGTGAAAAGTTTGCCTGCAAAAAACCGGTGACAGAATTATCAGATCTACGCAGGCAAATTCTATAGGATAACTTTGTGACACAAAAAAACACGCTGCCGAAGCAACGTGTTTTCTTAATTAACTAAAAAGTTAGGTTATGGTTTTACTGCTTCTTTAGCTTTATCAGCTGCATCTTTTGCTGCGTCGCCAGCTTTATCAGCTGCGTCTTTAACTGTGTCAGCCGCTTTGTCAGCTGCGTCCTTAACTTTGTCAGCTGCGTCGCCTGCTTTGTCTGCTGCCTTGTCGGCTGCGTCTGTAGCATTATCAGCTGTGTTTGCATTGTCTGCAGCAGCATTCGTGTTGTCATTGGAATCCGTGGTGTTCGAATCCATTGTGTTTGTTTCGTTTGTGTTTGCTTCTGCGTTTGTATTGTTTGCATTTGCATCAGTTGTCGGCTCTGCCGGGCAACCAAGGCCCAAAGCACCGATAACCAATACTGCGGTTAAAAGTAAAATCTGTTTCATTTAATTATTCTCCTGTCTTCTTCAAAGATAAAATTTAATTTCTAAAGTAACAATGACTGACAAAGCAGTCATTTTCAAATCAGTTCCTTTTTCAGAACATTGCCCAATATAAATAGCGAAACGTCTTTAGTCAAATGAAAAAATGATGTAAAATCCAAAAAAAAGTAACATTTTTCTTCAAATATTAGCCCAAAACCACCGAAATGGTTGAAAAATAAGCCTTTCTGTCGTAAAACAATGTTGACTTATCGCCCGAAAAAAAGTTACTTTTAGAGTGAGATTTCTTTCTCAAACGCCAAGTTTTCAGCCTTTCGCTTAAAAATCTCCCCTCGATATGAACACTAATAATCATCGTTCGTTGACGCCAGTCAAAACGGTTTCGCAAATTGCCTATATAATTTTAGCTATTGCGTCGCTTATTTCTATCGCCGCTGCCTTTTTTATTGCGAGTTCGGGGCTCGAATTTTCCGCCAAAGTATTTGCTTATGTCGGGATATCGGTTGGATATATTATTCTCGCAATCGGATTGAATTCAAAGTATGCGGTACGGATTATTGCAGAAAGTGAAAATGAAATATCTTCGGCAGAATCAATATATTCAACGAATGGAGTGGAAGAAAAGCTTGCGATACTTGAAGAGGCCGGTAAGATCTTTAGTGCATCGCTCAAATCCGACGATATGTTTAGATTGATCTCGAGCCGTATTAGCGGTTTGATCCCTCATTCGGCATGTGTGCTTTTTCTGGTCGATCTTGATAATCGGTTAAATGCCGCGCACGCTTCAGGCGAGAATGCGCGGGCGATCACGAAGACTTCGCTCGAATGTGACCAGGGAATTGCCGGGCGATCATATATCAGCGGAAAGGTTGAGGTAGAGAATGATCTTGCCGATGAACGCAGATATTTTAGCAAAGACGTTTTAGTTAAGTTTAGATCTGCGGTTAGTGTCCCGCTCGTTCGAGGCGTCGAGACTTTTGGTATTTTGGTGATGTATAGCGAAAATGACGACGAATTTGATGAATCAAAAATGTTACTGCTCGAGGCCCTCGGCGTAAGAATTGCGCCGTTATTAGTTAGTTCGTACGCATTTGAGCAGAATATTGCAAATTCGATGACAGACTCATTGACGAACTTACCAAATGAACGTGCATTCTATTTGGTTCTGGAAAATCAGATCGCGGAGGCGCAGCGCTTTCAGCAACAGCGGCAGCTCACGATCCTAACAATTGACATAAAAGAGTTTGCCGAATTTAACAGACGGCACGGACATTCAATGGGAGATAATTTACTCCGGTTTGCTTCCGATATTATTGGTGAACAACTAAGAAAGATGGATTTTCTATGCAGATCGATGAACGATGAGTTTTGGATCGTACTTCCGACGGCTTCCGATGAGATCACGTCTAAGATCGTAAAGCGCATTGAAAAGTCGTTTTCTGATAGAGCTTTTGATCTTTTGGGAGAGAAGACTTATCACGTCGGATTGAACTTTGGATCAGCGACGTTTTTACGTGATGGAGAAACTACGAACCAATTACTTCAGAAGGCGCTCCTTAAGAAAAAGCAATCAAAAGCGGGCGAAGAAAATACCGTGATAATGTTTCCGCGTGAATACGTTAACTAGTAAACGATTTAACCTACCCCGCTAAAAAGCGTCACAAAAGTTAATTTTGTGGTGTTTTTTTGCTATGGGGCTATTTGTGTTTACGGTTTGATATTTTTAAGTTGAACGGTTTTAATATTATAAACTTTTCCCGTATCAATCACGTTTTAATTTTTAAGTATTATCATTTTTAAGAGAACCTATGTTGGCTGGAGAAAAACTAGGACGATACAAAATCATACGAAAGATCGGCACTGGCGGAATGGGGGAAGTGTTTCTAGCTCATGACGAGCAGCTTGATAGAAATCTGGCGCTTAAAGTATTGCTGCCGGAGTTTTCTGATGACGAGCAAAGAGTTACCAGATTCAAGTTTGAGGCGAGAGCGGTTTCCGCGTTGAACCACCCCGGAATAATAACGATCCATGAGATCGTAGAAGAAGGGGGCCGTCTTTTTCTTGTGACAGAATTCGTCGACGGTGCGACACTTCGCAGACGTATGGAGGCCGGTGATCTTACTCTCGCTGAATCAATAAGTATCGCCGAGCAAGTTGCCGACGCGCTAGCGGCTGCCCATGAGGCAAATATCGTTCACCGCGATATCAAACCTGAGAATATAATGATCCGCCACGATAGATACGCAAAAGTCTTGGATTTTGGGCTTGCGAAACCAAAGATCCTCAAGCAGGCAGGCAATGAAGACGAAACGATCCAGATGGTTAAGACGCTTCCGGGCTTAGTTATGGGAAGCGTAAGATATATGTCTCCGGAACAGGCGCGTGGTAAAGAAACCGATGAACGGACTGATATATGGAGTCTTGGCGTCGTAATCTATGAAATGCTTACCGGCGAGAATCCTTTTGAAGGTGAAACGATCAGTGATTCTTTAGCCGCGTTGATTCACGAAGATCCGGAAATAAGTGATAAATTCCCGGATGCCCTTGCAAGGATATTGCGTAAGGCCATGGATAAGAACGTCGAGACGAGATATCAGAATATTGGTGAACTGGGGCAGGATTTGAAGGCGTTCCGTATGGGCTTGGAGCGCGAGTCTATTTCGATGAGCGCGGCGGATTTTACAAAGACCAGCGTGCTTCCAAAGCAAGACACGAGTGAAAACAAAACGTTGGTTCACTCAACGCTTTCGGCAGACAATACGGCGGCTTTTCAATCGGGAAACGAAAACATAACGCGCATCAATACGATTTCACGACAACGCAGTTTATGGTTTCTACCCGTTATGCTTGTTATCGCGGCTGCCGGATTGGCATTAGGGGTCTGGTACTTTTTACCGTCACTGTCTCGCAGCACCGGGGCGTCGTTTAATTCGGTTCAGGTCTCGCGTTTAACCAATGAT
>JBGTEI010000179.1:0-1597 GCA_041747875.1 Pyrinomonadaceae bacterium
TCAAGCGCGGTGTTTCCATCAAAGAAACCGCAGTTTCGAAGAAAGGAACTGTATCCTTCGCTTCCGCCGGTAAAATCATATCGGGCGCCTTTTCGTGCGGTGCTGTCGGCAGTAAGTTTTGCGTGAGTTAGTTCGTACCACTTTCCATTGTCGTAGCCGATCCATTGATTTTCAAACATCACCTTCCGGCTTGTCGCGCCCATTTCCGGTCTAAAATTCTCGAGAAACGAATACATGCCGTTTATATATGTATTTGTTTTTGGACGCCGAAAGCTGGCGATTAATTGCCAACGGCCGATCTCGGGTGCGAAGAAATATCCCGTGTAATCGGTAAAATTGTTGCCGGCAGGTTCCCCTTTTAATAAGAACCTGTAACGCGTTCCGGCCCTCCAGTTATATCTTCGAAAGCTCTGTCCGCCGGAACCCTCGCCGCCAAAGCTTTGCGCGGTGACGTCGTCACCTTTCTTTAAAAGTCGGACCTGAAATTCCGCCGGAATGCTCGCCGGGTTATCGGTTTGATAAGGACTCCAAACGGAGAAAAGAACCCTCCGTTCTGTTGGGGAATTTACCTGAATTCCAAAATATCCTCCGGAAAATCCGGTCGCCATATAATATGACCCGATCACATCCTGTCCTTGCGGGACGACGATCTCATTGTAAAACCATTTGACATTCCCGGCTGTTGGCAGACGGTCATACCAAAGATGAACGGAAGGACCGCGTCTGCCGAAATAAAATTCGTCGCTGATAAATCTGATCTTTGCTGAATTTGCCGCCGATGTCCCGATCGGAACTGAAGCGATCTCGGCGAATGTATTGCCGCTTCGGGTTAATCCTTCGAATTCCAAATAATAATAGCCTTTCCGGCTGACGTTTACCTTTCCAAGCGCGAAATCCCGATAGTCTGTATTTGTCAGATCATGTTCGACCGATTGCCCGTTAAATGTGATCTTTATACGCGACGATCCGCTCGTAACTTTTGCGCGATACCATAGCTCAACCGCGCCGGGAGAATTTACGTAAATATAAGTTCTGATCCTGTGGCGGCGATCGCTCCAATTTTGAATTCCGCCTTTTGTCACGATCCTGGATGTCGCGTCCGGATCGCCAACAACCCAGCTGTTTGCTTCGGCAAAAATAGTCATTGTCGGTTCGCCGATATTTTCAGAAAACGATGACTTAGCGTCTGCCGAAATCTGGCACAAAAGCAAGAACACGAAGCTTGCGGTAACCAAGTGGATCAATTTAGTTTTCATAGTTGGAGCTCAAAAGGAGAACGGCTTTTATAAGGATACTAGCAAGTATTGGAAAGTTGCAAAAAGATCCGTCTAAGACTCCGGCAATGCGCACTTTCAAATCGACCGGCGTAAATAATTTGAATTTAAACCGTAACAAAAGTAAAATTCAGCAACTTAACTCAAACAATAATAAGGAAAACTAGATCATGGCATTCTTTCCAATTCCGAGCATGCTGCTGAGGCAGCTTTACACAAACAGCAGCTTAAAAAATACCGAAAACGGGGTGATGTTTTCGATCAAAAACCGACTCACCGACGTAAAATTTTCAGAGCTGACATCGGTATCGATCAGCGGGCGC
>JBGTEI010000180.1:0-1708 GCA_041747875.1 Pyrinomonadaceae bacterium
GATTTACCAGATCGAAGCCGTTGCCCTCGCGGTCGCGGCTACCCTGTGCATATGCTGCCTACAACGGTCGTTGAAGATAAACGATCCCGTTTGGTTCGCCAACCGTCATTCCCATACTTAAGATCTCGGTGGTGACGTCGACGGCAGTTCCATCGGGCTTTATAACTTCGATCAGGATCTTTCCTTGTATTCCCGCTCCGGGCGGAACATAGTGCGGTAAGCCCGATTCTGCGACGTTTTTAATACCGCGAACGGTTTTGGCGTCTGAAGTTATCGAGGCTGATTCCTTTTGTTTGATCGTAGTTCCGTCAATATATGTTCCCGTATTCGAAACGCGTCGGAGCACATTCCCGCCGTCAAGAAGTATTGGCGTGAAGCTTGAAAGGTTAACGCCTTTTCCTGCCGGAATTCCAGCCAGATTACTTGCACCGCTCCCGGCTCCCTCATCATCGATCAGAATTCTTATCTGAGATTTCGTATGATATCTCGAATCGGAAAGCACTTGTGTATCTGAAGACAGCGCACGTTTTATAAGTTCCGCAGGTGAATGCCCGGAAAGCTCGAGCGGCGTTTTTAAATCGGTTGCTCCGGTTGTGTGTGTCTGTAATTGACCGCCAAAACGATCTTTAGTTCCGTCGGCGGGCATTACAGATTGGGATTCCCAGTTTGGATTCGCTACGCCGTTTGGACTTCCGGGATAAAAACCCCGGTCACCAAAAACGCTTCCGAAAAAATTCGGTCCGCCAACGGTACCCGAACCGGCTTTGACGCTACCGTTTCCCAGAGTACTTTGAACATTTATGCCGTTGACCTCTATCCAAACGTTTTGGTTGCCATTTAGCGTATTTGATTCGCCGTCACTCGACGCGTCCCGGACAAATTCCCCGGCGGTCGTGATCCTATTTAACAGCTTTGTATTTCTCGCAACGTAAAGATTTTTATTTGAATGAATACGTCCGTTAAAGGTAAGAAGCGGTCCCGGACTCATTTCGATATCTTCGTTGCTGTACATTCCGAATTGGAATAACGGAACAAGGTAATTATTGAACTCGCGTTCGAGCTGAACTTCCGCACCGCTCCAATCCTGCGTTGCAGTAGTCGAAATTCTATACGGAACGATACTTGCGTATAGTCCCGCATAAGGACCATTTGGAATATTTACACGCGGATAAACATCGGAAGGCAATCCCTGGATCGACTGCAATTTATTTAATTTTGCAGTATCTTCCGAAAGCAGCTGCTGAAATGAAAAACCTTCGTTTATCAATCCTGTCGGAGGATTATTCTCGATCGCGGCTATATCCGCAGGGGTTGGGTTTATTTTCTTTCTGAACAGATCACTAAAGTCACTGGTCATTTTTCCGATCGAGGCAGTCCCCGCATAAAATGTTTGAGTCCTTTGAAGGTCGCTGCCGGCTATCCGGGCTTCGGTAGAAGAAAATGCTAATGCGGTTAGTGCGACGACCGATAAAATCGCGAGGATTATTAATGTGACGGCCAATGCCGCACCTTTCTCACTTCGGTTTTTTTCTTTTTTAACTGTCTTTGGGTATTTCATTTTATTTTCTACCGATCGACTTTTGATCGCTGCATTTGATTCGCAACCCATATTTCGCTATCTGGTGATTCGAAATTCGTCATTTAGATAACCTACCCCATGGATCTCGCCGAATTTACCGCCGGCTGCCGGAAATTGAACCCGTACCTC
>JBGTEI010000181.1:0-12921 GCA_041747875.1 Pyrinomonadaceae bacterium
AGAAAAACTTCTTCCGCCGAATCAGGTGATTTATCGAGGTGGGCCGCCAAATGTATAACAACGTCATATTCTTCGGCTTTATGAACATCCTGAAGGTTAAGGAGGTCAAGATCTGCACGTCTTGAAAAATCGTCGGCGTTAAAGAATTTTCGCACGTGAGTACCCAAAAAACCGCTTCCGCCTGTTACTAATACTTTCATATTGATGCTAGCTAATTCTTGCAAATTCCTGCACTGACTCCGCTTTTCCGATCACGATCAGCAGATCGCCGACGAGGATCTCGGTTGCGCCGGACGGGTTAAATATCATTTCGCCGTCTTTTCGCCTTATTGCGACGATCAAAATATCAAACTCATTTCGAATATTGCTCGCCATTAAACTCATTTCAAGATAAGTCGAATCATTACTAACCCGAATTTCTTCAAAAACAAGATCGAGGTTTTCCGCAACGATCGAATCCATAAAATCTGCGATGGCTGGTTTTATCAATGCCCGCGCCATGCTTTGACTGCCGATAATTATCGGAGAAACAACCCTGTTTGCGCCTGCCCGGATAAGTTTTGGTTCCGCTTCTTCTTCTACTGCGCGGGAAACGATGTGCAGTTCCTTATTCAAGTCCCTTGCGGTGAGCGCTACATATACATTTTGAGCATCGTCGGAAAGACAAGTTGCAAGACCCTTGGCACGTTCAACTCCCGCCTTTCTAAGATTGCTTTCGAGTGTCGCATCACCGGTTAAGACAAAAGCGCGTTTTGATTCTTCTATCTGCTCGATCCTTTCCCGTCGCAATTCGATCACGACAAATGGAATGTTTTCACGATCGAGCGCGAGGATCATTCGCCTTCCTACACGTCCCGCACCGCAAATTATGTAATGATTTGAAAGATTTTCCATTTCTTTAGTCCTTCTTCGAATTCCCAGTGTGCCTAAAATTTCATCATGAATAAACGCTTGCGCAAGTACGGACAAAGCGTAGAGTACGGTTCCGACGCCGATCAAGACAAAAAACGTCGTAAACTGTCTTCCGGCATCGGTTCCGGGGACAATGTCTCCATAACCAACGGTGGTCAGGGTTGTGGTCGTAAAATAAAGGCTTTCCGACCACGATAAATTCTCAAGATAGTGAAACCCGATTGTTCCGATCGCCAGCATTAGTAAAATGGCGAGTAGCGCGTAAATAAGTCTGCGTCTCAAATCGGTTGATAGGTTTGTAATTAAGCTCATTTCTTAGGTTCGGGATTTAGGCAAACGATATTGATCAACCTTGTTATCGAAGCATCGTTACTATTATCACATTCAAAGCAAAAGTAGGTTGCGATCACCGCAGAAAAACAACGGGAAATAAAACAAAACTTATATAAGTTTTTTTTTGATAGCAACCGGCGATGACGATTTCTACTGGACAGACAGTGTTAAAACTTTATAAACTTTAGCCAGGCTCTCTCGTAGTTATATTTCCTCCCATACAAGTAGTAAAAACCCCAAATGCAAAATCAACTTCGAACCCGAAAAAAACCGCCGAATTATGTGTCACGACGTGGGCGAAAACCTGTTACGGTCAAAAAAAGGGCGGCACCAAAAAGATCGTGGTTTCGAAGGATCTTAAGGCTCATCTTTAATCCTTTAACCGCGGCGGTTTCAGGACTTATTCTGCTCGCGGTTTTTTTGGTCGGTACTTATTTTTGGTTTGAGTTTTCTGAAAAGATCGATCTGCTGTTAAGCGGCGAGGTTTTTACGAGGACTGCGGGGATCTATTCCGGTCCAAAAACGCTGAGAACCGGAGAAAAGATATCTTCGGAAGAATTGGTCGGTTATCTCAAAGCCGCGGGATATGTAGAAAAAGACAGAAAAGCGGATCCGACACGGAGTCGGTTCGTTATTTCCGAAAATACTTTAGAGATCGAACCCGGAAACACAGCACTTGTAGATGGAAAAAGAAACTACCGCAATCTGACCGTAAAATTTTCTAAGAAGGGAGAATCGATCGCAGAAATTGTAGATACCGAATCGAAAGAAGACCTTAAAAAAACAGCGATCGAACCCGAACTCCTGAATTCAATTGCGTCTGAAGGAGACGGACGGCGCAAAGCTGTCACTTTTAATGACATTCCCCAAAACCTCGTCAAAGCGATAACTGTAACGGAAGATCGGGCTTTTTTTGAACACTACGGTGTTAATTTCCGCGGAATTGCACGTGCACTATGGCGCCGTTATGAAAGTGAAGAAGGCGATTCGCCTCTTGATAATCAGGGCGGTTCTTCCATTACGCAGCAGCTCATCAAAAATCTTCTTCTCTCGCCGGAAAGAAGCTACGAACGGAAAGCAAAAGAAGCGTACATGTCAATAATTCTTGAGCAAAGACTTTCCAAGAAAGAGATCTTTACGCTTTATGCAAATCAAATTTATTTGGGACAGAATTCGGGAGTTTCTATTTACGGCGTTGGCGAAGCGGCGAATATGTATTTTGGGAAGGATGTTTCCGCACTTTCGTTATCTGAATGTGCATTTATAGCGGGAATTATCCGGAGTCCAAATCGTTATAATCCGTATAAAAATCTTAAGCGCGTCGAATCCCGAAGGAATCAGGTTTTGGCGTCGATGGTAGAAGCAAAAGCGATCGGTGCGAAGGAAGCTAAGGAGGCGCGCGAAGCAGAGCTCGTTCTAAATACAAAGGTTGACCGGAAAGATCTTCAGGGTATGCAGTATTTCTCGGCATATGCCGTTGAACAAATACCAAAGGTCGTAACAAATCCGGATGAACTCCAGCATTTGCGCGTTTATACAACCATCGATCCCGATCTTCAAAAAATTGCTAACCGGGTTGTAATTGAAAGACTTGCGAAGCTTGAAAAGTATTACAAGCAAGACCGGCGGGGAAATCTAAACGCTTCTTTGGTTGCAATAAAACCAAAAACCGGCGAGATCGTCGCGATGATCGGCGGGAAAAATTATCAGGAAAATCAATTCAATCGAGCTGCTGACGCACAAAGACAGCCCGGTTCGGCGTTTAAGCCGTTTGTTTACGCTACCGCTCTCGATACAGCATATGGCGTGAATTCGCGCACGATTACACCCGCAACGATCTTCAAGGACGAAAAGAAAACATTCAACTTTAATCAGGACACATACTCGCCAAATAATTACGGTGATTATTTTTCAAACGAAGATATAACGCTTCGAGATGCGCTTGTAAAGAGTAAGAATACGATCACGGTCGAGCTGGCTATGGAGCTGAATATCGGGAAAGTGATGAATCTTGCGCACAAGGCAGGAATGCCGAAAGTAGATCGTGCGTATCCTTCAATGGCGCTCGGAACAAGTGAAGCTACGCCGCTTCAAATGGCGGCAGCATATACGAGTTTTGCAAATATGGGCGATGCAGCTTCACCGATGGCTATAAATCGTGTGACTACCGGCGAAGGTAATACGATCGTTGAGCCAAAAACCGAAAAACGAAACGTTATGCGGCCTGACGTTGCGTACATCATGAACGACATGATGAAAGAAGTAATCGATCGTGGAACTGCCGCCGAAGCAAAGGCGTGGGGTTTTACAAATGTTAAAGGCAAAAGGGGTTATGCTGGTAAGACCGGAACTTCGCGGGACGGTTGGTTTGCCGGATTTACGCCCGAGATCGTTTGCGTAGTTTATGTCGGGTTTGACGATGGTTCGAATCTTAATCTAAAGGGATCAGACTCAGCTATGCCGATCTGGGCTGAGTTTATGCGGGAGGCATTGCGGCTTCACCCGGAATGGAACGGCGATTGGACGATGCCGGCCTCGATACAGCAGGCTGAGATAGATATTAGAAACGGGTCCGTGATCCGACAATTAACCGATGCGGAAGCAAATTCGGTCGAAGCTCAGAAGAAAATTCTTGAAGCAAAATCCGGTCCGAAATCTGAAGGCGATCCGGCAACTGAGATCGATTCTGCACGCGATGCATATTTAGCAGGGATTCCTCCCGAATTTCGGCGGATCGAATTGTTTGTTAGCGGAACTATCCCGACCCGAATGATACTTCCGGTTGAAGATGACACCGGCAATGATCTCCCTGTTCCCACGCCGACACCTTTTACCACGTGGGAAGAAGCACAATCGGATCAGAAGAAGGATGATGCAAATCCCGAAGAACGTCCAAAAACTGCGGTTTTTAAAAGTGTTTCGGTAATGATCTGTCCTGTTTTAGGTTTGAGAGCCACGTCCAATTGCCCGGATCCTGATTCAAAATCTTTCAAAAAGGGTTCGGAACCAAAAGAATTCTGTACCTACCATATCAAGCCGAAAAACTAACAAAACTTAAGTCATAGATACTAGTATTTTGTGGAACCCCACAAACGACGGTCGTACCGAGCGGTCAAACGCGTTGTACTTTGCACTCTAATAATTGCTCAAGGATAGTTGTCTAATGGACCCAGTCTAAAGGAGGCAAATATCAATGAGCGACAAATTAAAAAATTTATTCAATATCGGTTTCATGTTGGCGATCGGGCTTGTAGCCTCATCGCTTATTCTTGGCTGGGCATATACAAACAAAAAAGCAGGTGATGAAGCGGTAACCGTCACAGGGTCTGCAAAGAAAAGGATCAAATCAGATCTTGTTGTTTGGACTTCGAGCGTCGCATACCGTGCGCCCGAATTATCATCAGCATACAAAAAGCTGTCTGAAAATGTTCCAAAGATCAAAAAATATTTGATCGGCAAAGGCATCAAAGAGGATCAAATAACCATTTCTTCGATCTCGTCTCAAACTTTGACCGGACGCGATGAAAATGGAATGGCCACTTCGGAGATCACGGGTTATTCATTGGGTCAGGAAATTATTGTCAGATCGAACCATGTGGAATTGATCTCAAAGATCGCGCGCGAAGCAACCGAACTGATCAATCAGGATATTCTGATCGAATCGAGTCCGCCGCGTTATTATTACACCGAGCTCGGCGATATGAAGATCGAAATGCTCGGCGAAGCGGCAAAAGACGCAAGGCTTAGAGCGGAAAAGATCGCTGCCAGTACCGGCAACAATATCGGCACGATCCGATCTGCCCGAATGGGCGTTATGCAGATAACCGCCGCAGATTCAACAGAGGTTTCAGACTACGGAATGAACGATACATCTTCGATCGATAAGGATCTGACTGCGGTCGTGAACATTAGCTTCGCTGTAAACTAGAAAAACGCGAGCAAAAAATACGGCGCAAGCGAATACGTTCGGTTGTGCCGTTCGATTTATTTAGATTCCGGTTTATTTCATCCCAAGATTCTTCATCAAAAATCCATAAATATCAGCCTGTTCTTCAATGATCTTCGACGTTGGTTTTCCGGCTCCGTGACCCGCTTTTGTTTCGATTCGAATCAAAACGGGCGCGGTTCCCGTTTGCATTTCCTGAAGTGTCGCAGCATATTTGAAACTGTGCGCCGGGACTACGCGATCGTCGTGATCAGCGGTTGTAACCAAAACTGCAGGATAGTCGATCTTCTTAATGTTATGAATCGGCGAGTATTTATAAATAGCGGCAAATTCATCCGGATTTTCAGAAGAACCATAATCCGACGTCCACGCCCAGCCGATCGTAAATTTATGAAAGCGCAGCATGTCCATAACGCCTACCGCTGGAAGTGCGGCACCAAAAAGATCGGGCCGCTGGTTGAGCACAGCGCCGACAAGCAATCCGCCATTTGAGCCGCCTTGGATCGCAAGCTTTTTGGAACTCGTGTAATTATTAGCGATCAGCCATTCAGCAGCGGATATAAAATCGTCAAAAACATTCTGCTTTTGAAGTTTTGTTCCGGAATCGTGCCATTTTTCGCCGTATTCACCACCGCCGCGCAAGTTTGCGACCGCATAAACTCCGCCCATTTCGAGCCACGGCAGACGCGAAACGCTAAATCCCGGCGTCATCGAAATATTAAATCCGCCGTATCCGTAAAGAAGCGTCGGATTATTTCCGTCGAGTACAATTCCTTTTTTGTGGACGATAAACATCGGGATCTTCGTTCCGTCTTTGCTCGGATAAAATACTTGTTTTACTTCGTAGTCATTCGGTTCAAAATCAACGTCAGCCTTTCTGAAAACCCTGCTAATTCCGGTTTCCATGTTGTAGTGATAGATCGTCGGCGGTGCGTTGTAGCTTGAGTATGAATAGAAGGTTTCTTTATCAAATCGCTTACCGCCAAAGCCGCCCGCTGAACCAATTCCCGGAAGTTCGACATCTCGAACGAGTTCTCCATTTGTGTCGTAGATCTCGATCAACGTGTACGCATCTTTCAAATAGTCTGCGACAAACTGATTGTTGATAAACGAAACGCCCTGAAGCGTCTCAGCGGCTTCGGGAATTATGTCATTCCATTCCCGGGTTTTTGTAAGCAGATTTACGGAGACGAGTTTTCCAAGCGGTGCGTCTTTATCTGTTTGAAAATAGAAATTTGCACCGATATTTCCGACGTATGTATAGGCATTCTCAAACTTATCGATCAATGGAAGGATCGGCGAATCTTTTGTGCGAAGATCCTTGTAATAAACCTGATTCTTTGGTGATGTTCCGTTTGAAAGGTTAATAACCAGCCAGCTTCCGTCTTCAGTGACAAACCCGCCGACACCGAGTTTTTTGTCTTCCGGGCGTTCATAAACCAATACGTCTTTTGACTGACTTGTTCCGATCGTGTGGAAAAAGAGCTTTTGATTATAAACCGCGTCTTCAAGCTTCGTTTCTTCATTTGGCGCCGGAAAGCGGCTGTAATAAACCCCCTTTCCATCCTTTGTCCAAGAAACCCCCGAAAATTTTATATTCTTTAATTCGTCCTTCAGATGTTTCCCGGTTTCGATATTTAAAAAACGCCACTCGTGCCAATCGGAGCCGCCTGTCGAAACACCGTAGGCCATTATTTTCCCGTCTTCAGATATCGAAAGGCCTGCTAATGAGGATGTTCCGTCGTTGGAAAGTTTGTTTGGGTCGAGTAACACTTTTCCCGGATCGTCGATCGATTTCGCAATATACATTACCGATTGGTTTTGCAGACCGTCATTTTTGAAGTAAAAGTATTTTCCGCCCTGCTCAAAAGGCGCCGAGTATTTTTCATAGTTCCAGAGTTTTGTTAAACGGTCTTTGAGCTGGCCGCGTTGGGGAATCGTTTGAAGATACGCCGACGTCAACTTATTCTCGGCAGCAACCCAGGCTTTAGTTTCAGCCGAGTCCGGGTCTTCGAGCCAGCGATAAGGATCGGCTACTTTTGTACCGTGATAATCATCGACCTGCGCACCTTTTTTAACCTTAGGATAATCAAAAACTGACTGTCCAAACGCAGCCGCAACCATTGAAAAACAGATCATAAAACTAACGCAGAGTCTAATCAACGCACTTTGCATAAACACCTCAAAAAATGGATTTTGTTCAATAATACTATGGAACCGGTTTTTAGAAAAAAGTGAGATTAACTTGAAAATTGCATGAAATATTAAGTCGCAATAAAGATATAAGCGCCTTACTTTGCCGGTTCTTCGCCTAATACCCTCAATAATTCATCAACGGTCCAATCGTTTCCGCTAAAAACTTTTTTTACCTTGCCGTCCGGAGCGATAACTGCGGTTCTGAGTGAGTGATTGAATTGTGTGTTGTCTTTTTCATCTACCTCATAACGGAGACCAAAAAAATCTGCGATCTTTCTTATTTCTTCGTCTTTACCCGCAGCGAGCTTCCAGATCTTAAAATCCGTCGCCTTTGAATCTTTCCCCAAATAGCCGAGTCCGTAGCTTCTTAATCTTTCCGGCGTGTCGCGTTTCGGATCGAACGAAATACTGAGCAGCTTTGTGTTCTCTTTAAGTTTTTCATTTTCTGCGATCTTATTTGCGGCATCAGAAAAATGTTTTGACATTGCAATGCAAAAATCGGGAAGTGGACACTCGGAATAAATAAAGGTAACAGCCCAAGATTTACCTGCGAAATCTTTTAACGAGATCGGCTTATTATCCTGATCGGTGAGGGAAAAATCGATCATTGGTTTCCCTTCTGCAGCAACTTCTTCCTTTACCGGAAGCGGTTTATCACCGGGACCCGGTGCACTGGTCATGACAATATTTTCGAGCCAGAACTTACCGTTCGGATTGTCTACGATGAGCACGGCCGTAATCATTGATCCCGCCTTGAGGTCTTTCAAAACCACTTCATCTCTTACCGGAAAATCCATTGTCATCTTCGACATATAACCGGGGATCTCTTCGTGATCTATCGCCACTTTTTTCCCTGCTTTATCAACGGAAATTATCGTGCCTTTTAGATCATAACGCTTCAGTTTAGTTGAATCTGTTTCACCGTTTTCAGGTGTCTGACATGCGGATAGCAGCGTCACAGCAAATAAGAAAAGAATTAGTTTTCGCATAGATCAATTGAGAAAAAAGATTTTTTCTAATTGTGCGTTAATGAAAATCTAACAGCAAGGCGTGAAGATATGTTTTTCCTGGCACTAATTCTACGAAAATTTCGAATTGTTTTTCCTATTTGAAATCTTCTTCCTCTGTTGCTCAGCTCGTAAGGAATAAAACCAAATCGTTTATTAAGCTTCTAACGTTTATCCAGATTTTCATCGTAAAGCATTCTATAAACCCGATAATTCGAGATCACCTTATACGCGTAGTCTTTTGTTTGAGCAAAAAAGATCTCGGGAACATATTGATCCCGATCCTCTGATCTTGACCGTTTAAACCAACGCATCATCCGGTCTTCGCCGCCGTTATAACTTGCGGCAACGGCTTCGTGCTTTTCAGGGAAATCCTTAAATATATTTGCCAAATAGTGAGACCCAAAGCGGATCGCTGTCGGTGGGTCATAGAGATCGTCCTGAACAAAGTTTGCGATCTTCATTTCCTCCGCCATTTTGTTTGAAGTGTTTGAAATAAACTGCATTAAACCGCGTGCAGCGGCTGCGGATTTTACGTCGGCACGAAAACGTGATTCCTGCCTCATGATCGAAAGTATGAAACGCGGATCAACTTTGTATTCTTTCCCGTATTTATTGAGTGACGATTTATAAGGTGCGGGGTAGAGCAGTTCCAATTGATCGCGCGGGATCAAATCCAAAGGATAATCCTTCGGGATCTTTCGCCAGAGCGATTCGACATATCCGGTCGCGCGGTTTGCGATATCACCTCGCTTGTATAAAACAGCCAGCGTAAACGCAGTATCGGGTGGGAAATCGCTTAAAGAGCCGGTATCGTTCGCCAGATCCTTTCGCATCGCGATCTCGAGTTCGGGCGCGGCTTCATCGTAAAGGCGCAGGAAAAGCAGATCATCGGCGATATTTTTGTGTCGATCCTCTTCGTTTAATTTGGGCGCAGAATTTAACGGTGTCTTTCGACCCAATTCTATATACGTCCTCGATGGAATAGCTTTGTAGTCGTCAAGTAAAGAATTTGCGGTTTTTATCCTTTCGAGGAGTTTTGTTTTCGTTTCTTCGTTTGGTGAAATTCGCAAAGCACTCTGAGCAGCGATCCGCACTTCATCGGCGTTTGAGCTTGTGATCGTTTGGTCAGCGATAGCGGAAAGTCTGCTGAATTTTTGTTTAACGATACCTGCCGTTTTTTCAAGCGCCGCAAGCGTTTCGAGTTTATCCTTCGCCCGAAATCCATAATATTCGCTTTTTCCGCCCGGGACCGTAAGATAAACATCGATCGCCTCTTCAAATCTCCCAAGTTTTTCCATAGCGAAACCGCGGAGAAAAGTTATTTCAACCTTATTTGGGGCGCCCGCGGTGTTTGAGCCGCCGAGATCCTTCATCTGATCGAGGGCGTTTAGATCATTTAGGGCGGCTTGCCATTTTTGCTGCGATAAATGGATACGCGTTTGCGAAAACCGCGCAAGTGCTTCGCCTGTTTTTCCAATAAATTTTGTCTGGGCTTTTGCGGCCCAATCAAGTGCTTGCTTATCGTCACCCGCGTCGCGATATGCATCAATAATATTCAGATATGCCCGGTCCAGATTTCCTGCGGTCGGGTTTTCATCGATGTACTTTTGATAACGGGATACAGAATCCTGAGTTTTGTCGAGATTCGCATATGCGGAAGCACTTTGATAAAGCGCGGAAGCAGCAAGTTTATCGGTCGGATAATCACTTTGAAGACGTTCAAACCAAACGATCGCGTTTTGATGTTCGCGCTCCTGATCATACCCGCGCCCGATCTGATACATCGATATCGCGACCTGACCGCTTTCAGGGAAGCCTTTTACGACGGCTTCAAAATGAAGACGCGCGAGCACGAAATTTCGGTTAAACTGATAAATGTCCGCCCGTTTTATATGTTCTTCGACCGGCAATTTTGCTACGGAGCGCCCAAAATTTTCATCTCCGACATCCAGTCTGTCTAATCCTTTTACGCCGGCTAACGCGAAATCGTCGGGTTGATCAGATTTTGGTGATTCATCTTCGAGCTTTATGAAGATCTCGCGAGCCTTCTCCTTTTGACCCGAGTTTAAGTAAGAATTCCCTAGCAAAACCAGCTCTTCACGTCCGATTTCGGTCTCACTGCTAGAACCGGGAGCGCTAGAAATTGACCGTTTGGCAAATGATCTGATCGTTTCATCAAAACTTCCACTTTCGTAATTGCTGTAAGCCAGCCGTTTCATAACCGCCTCTCGCAGGAGACTTTTTTCGGAAATTCCTGAAAGTTCTGTAAGATAGAGTCTTTCCATTACCAAATTTCCGGAATTCCGCATCAGCTGCGAAAGATGCCAAAGCGCATATTCTTTGACTATGGAATTGCGTTTTGCAACGGCTTGAAAATTCGCGGCAGACTTGGCAAAATCGCCTTGTTTTTCATAAAGACGGGCGAGCAGATAATCGTAGTTGTTTATCGTAAACTTCGAAGGATCCTTTTTTCGCAAGCTTTCTAGTTCGGGAATCGAAAACTGAGAATCTTGATCGATAAGATCTTTCGGCGTTTGCGAAAATATTGAAATTGAAAAAACGGTAATGATGAAGAGTAAAATAAGTGCTTTTGCGTGTGGCATAAGTATCCTAAAACATTATAATTGACATCAAAATAACAAAAAATAATGATAGCAGAATCAATGAAAAAACGTGCTGAGATTCTGAGCGGGAAAGAATTCGCTCAGGCAATTAAAGATGAAGTGGCAGCGGAAGTGTTGAAATTAAAGGGCGAGAATGACATTGCACCGTGTTTGGTGGTCGTCAGGGTCGGCGAGGATTCGGCATCCGAGGTCTATGTAAAAAGTAAGGTGAAGACCGCCGAAGAGCTTGGAATAATTTCGGAGCACCGTCATCTATCAGATGAAACTGCGGAAGAAGAATTGATCGCGGTAATTAGAGAGTTAAACGGTCGCGACGATGTCGACGGGATCCTTGTACAGCTTCCATTACCAAAACAGATCGACGAAAAACTCGTGCTTGAAACAATTGATCCTGAAAAGGATGTCGATGGATTTCACCCGATAAATGTCGGACGTTTGTCACAGGGCCAGGATGCGCTTACGCCGTGCACACCGGCCGGGATCATCGATATGCTCAAGCGAAGAGGAATTCCAATCTCGGGTCAAAACGCGGTAGTCGTCGGCCGGAGCAATATCGTTGGAAAACCGATGGCAATGCTGCTTTTGGCTGAAAATGCGACGGTGACGATCTGTCATTCGCGGACAAGAGATCTTGCGGCGGTCTGCAGAGAAGCGGATATTTTGGTCGCAGCTGTCGGTGTCGAGGGAATAATCACCAGGGATCATATAAAAGAAGGCGCAGCGGTCATCGACGTTGGGATGAATCGCTTGACTGATATTGAGCAGGCAAAAGGATTTTTTGGTGACGATGAACTTGAAACGCGTCTGCGAACTATCGAAAAACGCGGTTCGACACTCGTCGGCGATGTAAATGCAAAGGATGCGAAGGAAAAAGCGGCATATTTTACACCTGTGCCCGGCGGTGTCGGTCTGTTGACCGTTGCGATGTTGATGAAAAACACTGTAAAGGCAGCACGGAATAGAAGGGAAACGTGAAAAAGTGGAAAGGTGAAAAAGGGAAAAGTCATTTTTAACTTTTAATTTTTAATTTAGGAATCATATGAATTTTGAAGATTATCAAAAAGAAGCGAGCTCAACGGCTCTTTATCCAAATCGTCTGAATAATTTGGAATATCCGACTCTTGGTTTAACGGGCGAGGCCGGCGAAGTAGCAAATATCGTCAAAAAGATTCAACGTGACTTTGGCGGCGAATTGACCGACGAAGTGCGGCTTAAACTCCAGGACGAGCTTGGCGATGTACTCTGGTACATCTCAGCTTGCGCTGATGAATTGGGGCTGACGCTCCGGGAGATCGCGGAGTATAACGTCGGAAAACTTGCAAAAAGGCACAAGGCGTAAAAGAGGATGTCTGAAAAGTGGAGCGCCGCCGTCCCGGTGGCTGTCGCGGCGGCATCTTGCCGCCGCTAAAATGGTCCTCTACTACGCGGGGCAGAGAGCGAGACGCTCTCACGACAGCCGTCGAGACGACAGCGCTACGATTCTCAGATAGCCTCCTCCGGATTTAAATGCTCAAAGTAGGACTCACAGGTTCGATCGCGGTTGGCAAAACATTTGTCTGTAGTGTTTTCGAAGAACTCGGCTGTTTTGTTTTGGATGCGGATAAAACTGCTCGGCACGTTGTAGAGCCAAATACTGAGGGATTGCGGCTTGTCGTCGAGAATTTTGGCGACACAGTATTGCAGGAAAACGGCGAACTTGACCGGAAGAAGCTTGGTGCGATCGTTTTTGGGAACGAACCTCAACGACAACTTCTAAATGGTCTCCTGCATCCATTAGTTATCGAAGAACAGGATAAGTGGCTGCGGGAAAAGGAGTTGGTCGAACCTGACGGGATCGCGATCATCGATGCGGCATTGATGATCGAATCCGGTAGCTATAGACGCCTGGAAAAACTAATTG
>JBGTEI010000182.1:0-2037 GCA_041747875.1 Pyrinomonadaceae bacterium
TAGTAAATCCACATCATTTAATGTCAATGTCTTAGACACAAAAGGAACTGTTGAGATCGTTGCACCGTCCAATTTAGCAGCTGAGTCGCCGATAAATCTAACGGCAAAACCCGATGACAGCCTCCAAAAGCTGAATCCGACCTATGTCTGGTATGACCTGACCGAAAACTCGACCCCCAAGTCGGGAAAAACTTATTCATTTTCAACAAAAACCGAGCAGACAAAAACTATTCTGGTCGAGGTTTTTGCAAAAATAAACGGCGAAGATTTAAAAGTTGCGCAAGCCGAAAAGATTCTCAGCATCAAGGGAAAAGACGACACAGACGTTGATGGAGCAGCGGCAGAAACGAAACCATCGCCAAAGCCTTCTCCCGATGCATCACCCAAGCCGTCACCTGATGCGTCGCCAAAAGCTTCGCCTGATGTATCACCAAAGCCCGAACCCGATGCCTCACCGGAGAAGAGTCCGAAGGAACTTCCCGTGTCGCAAATGAAATTTGGCGGTACGGCCAGCAACATTTGGGAGTATTCGGATATCGACAAAACTTTTAACTTCGGTTTTCGCATGAAAAGACAACCCGCAAAGTACAAAGGAACAGGTGAATGTAAATGGGAATCGATCGTTTCAGCAGGCTTATGGGGAAAACTAAGTCCCGCATTTGCTCCAGATACGCCGCAAGAAATCACGAAAAAGATAGAAGAATTTACAGCTGAATCAAAAGGCTGGGGAAAAACAACCAAATCCAGAAATTACTCACTGAGCGGGTTCAAAGGACAATTTGCTGACACCTCGGTCAGATTTAAAGGTGGCGGTTGGGCCTCGGATGCAGGTTATAGGCCCGACAGTATTAGTGCGGAAGGACGCGGTTGGGTATTCGCGGGAAATAAAGCGGTTGAAATCGGCTACAACATAAGCGGCGGGGGATGCTGGAATAATAGTGATCGGGCGTTTCTCGAAAGACAGGCGAATGCGGCTCAAGCCGAAGCGATCGCGATCATCAATGGTCTTTCTTTAGGAGCCGGAGGCTTTTCACAAACTGCTTACAACGGACCAAAACTCGATGGTTCGGATATGCCGACACTTGAACTGGTCATCGAACCGAACAGAAAAAAACTAAAAAAGGGTGAGATCGTAGATGTTCAGGCAGTTGTTAAGAATGCGGCTGCGAGCGACTTACCGATAGAATTTGAATGGACCGGCGACCATGGCGGCAAAGGAGCGAATGTTCAGTTTATCGCTGAAAAACCGGGCAAACATACGCTTTCAGTTGTTGCAAAAGGCGCGCATTACCAGATCGGGTCGGCATCTGTAGAATTTGAAATTTCGGATCTGAAAGCCGAGATAAAACAAATTACGCCGGGAGTCAAATTTGCCGTTGGTGTTCCCGTTTCCTTTGCCGCGGAACTCTTATCGGAAGGAAAACCGACAGGCGGAAACTATATCTATCGTTTCGAGCCTTCGCCCGGTGTCGAGTTTGCGACAAATGATTCCGCCAAGAAACAGTCGACGGCGAAATTCACAAAACCCGGACGGGAAAAAATTTGGGTGGTGATACTAGAGAAAAAAGGTGATTCGCTAGAAACTGTTGCCGAGTCGGAGCAAATTGAAATTGAGATCGTCGAACCCGAACTAAAGATCACTTTTGACCAGGAAAAGGCGTTGGTCGGAAAGGCGGTCAAAGCCAAGGTCGACGTCGCGCCGGCGGATCTTAAGAACATAGATTTCCGTTGGGAGATCTCTTCAAATGCCAAGAAAACCTTAGAATCGCAGGATTCAAAAGAAGTTACATTTATCCCGCAGGACGGCAAGCCCGTTACGGTCAAGGTCTCTGCCAGAGTCCCTATTTCCGGCGAAGATCTTGGAGAAAAGACAGCGACCATTACGGCTCAAAGCTTCAATGTCGCGGTTAACGTATTGGGAACGATCGGACCAAAACCGCAGATCTGGAAACCGGGTGTCGGACTCGTAACGGTTGATAAAGGAATTGCCGTTTTTCAAAACGTCGGTCTTAAGGCGGTGGTGACGCCGGCGGCGGA
>JBGTEI010000183.1:0-6766 GCA_041747875.1 Pyrinomonadaceae bacterium
CGATGTCCAGTACCTTTACGATTTCCGTACCGTTTGCCATTTTCGCAAGCAAGATCTTTTCGCTTGTTAAATGCCGATGAACTATCAAATTCGAATGCGCGGCTGAGAGACCAGCAGCGATCTGTCTTGCAATTCGGATCGCACGTCCGATCGGGAATGCTCCGTCGTTTTGAATCGCTTCTTTTAGCGTTTCGCCTTCGGCATCCTCCTTAACGATGAAAACCGTTCCGTCTTCATCCCGTCCGAAATCTGTTACGTTCAAAATATTCGGATGCGACAACCTGGATATCGTTCTTGCTTCAAGAGAAAACCGCTCGACAATATTGTTATCTACAGCCAGGGCAGGCGCGAGGATCTTTATCGTGACGGAATTCTCCATCAGCGAATGACGTCCGCGGTATATGTTACCAAGGTCGCTTTCTCGTAATAATTCTTCGATCTCGTACTTATCCGCTAAAATTTTTCCTACAAATTCATCCATCATTATTCTTCAGATACTTCTATAGAACGGTGGAATTCCCGAAACTTGCTCTTGCTAAATCGTTTTTTTGATTCAAGCACGCACAAAATAGTTGTAACATACGATTTCTCATATTGGAACAAAAAATGCGGACGAAGTTTACAAACCCCGTCCACATAAAATGTCTTTATTCTTCGTTTTAGAGTTTTACAAAAACGATCAAAAGAGCAAACAAAACGAGTGATTCAATAAGCGCAAGCGCGATGATCATGATCGTTTGAACTTGTCCGGCAGCTCCCGGATTACGTGCTGCGCCTTCTGCAGCTCTCGAACCAACGAGCCCCTGCCCGATACCTGCAAGACCTGCAACGATACCAAAACCGATTCCGCCGCCGATCGCTTTTGCTGCACTGACGGTTTCAGCATTGTGGGCCGCTCCGGCACCATCCTGAGCAACCGCAGAGATCGCAAGCAAAGCTAAAGCTGCGATCGCATAGATAGCAAATTTAAAGTTTTTCATTATTTTTTCTCCTATTTTTATTTACGAAGATCAATAAGAGTTTTCCAAAAGCCTGCCCGGGTATAAGTTCGCCTCACTTCCGGTATGCACTTGATTTATACTCACGTAGAGTCAAGGCTCCTGATGCGTGCGGGCATATCTGATAAAAATGCAAACCCTCTAAAAACGCGTCTTGATCTTCAATTTTCAAATCTCATTTTCTTAACTACAGAACTTTTTCAAACTCCTACGCTGCTGCTTCCGCTGCCGGGACATCTGCATGTCCATGATCATCTCCGTGCTCCTCATCGTGAGCGTGCGAAACTTCGCCAAGATAGATCATCGAAAGAAGCGTAAACACAAGCGTTTGCACAAAAGCTACAAATACCGCAAGGGGCATCAGCGCAACCGGCAGCAAAAACTGTGTAAAAGGAGGATATAATCCCGAGATCTGCATTGAGATCTGTTCGTCCGCAAACATATTGGCAAACAATCGAAGCGCCAATGTCGCCGGGCGGATCAGGCTACTTATCAACTCGATCCCAAATATCAGGGGCGTAATTATAAACGCTAGCAACAAAGGAAGTTTCGGTCCGGCCAGATGCGCTAAATGGCTAAGAAAGCCGTTCTCATGGATTCCAACGTAGTTGTAATAAACAAAAGAGGTGATACCAAGCGCAAATGTCACACTAATGTGCGCCGTTGGCGACATGAACATTGGAAAAAGTCCCATCAAATTTGAGATCAGCACAAGCACCGCAAACGTAGCGACCACCGGGAAATATTTATATCCATGTTCGCCGATCACGCTCACAACGAGATCTTTGATAGCCATGAAACCTGCTTCCAGGGTTAGCTGTGCATGGGTAGGGTCGTCTTCCGACAACTTCCCTTTAAATATCCAGATCACGAAAACCGAGAGAGCACAGGCGATCACAAACATTACCGTGTACCACGGAATTGCTGTTTCAGCGGTATATTCGCCAAACACGGCCTCGGGCGTAGTACCCGCTTTCGCAAAGACCGCGCTCCAAATCGGATATGTCACCGCCATTTGAAACTCGTGAACCGGTTGACCCAAATAATGATTTACAAATTCGACGATAAGTGGAGTATGATGTCCGCCGCCGCCCTCAGAAAATAAGAACATTTTTAAATTTCCTTTTTGTTATTAAACGAACCAAATATCCGCAAAATACCTTCGATAACTATCGCAAACGCAAAACTCGACAATCCTAATAAAACTGCCATCATCGGCAACAATTTTGTTAAGTAAATGAGCGCCAAAAACAATCCGAACGCCATGTACCGCAATATATATTGTGCCCCGAAAATTCCCGGTTTATTTCCTGCCGCGACGCCGTCAAAAACCCTTTTAAGAGAAGCTTTCAACCAGTAGTAATTTACAAATGACAGGATCCCGCCAACGACGTATGCAATCGCAAATATCGCTGTTCCAAATACCAGCCCGAGTACACCGCCAAACGCAGTCACAAAAAACATTAACCACAAGATTCTGCGGTGTGACAACTGGCCGGCATTTTCATTTACAGATTCAATAGAATTAACCCTTCCGCCCATCGCGAAACAAGCATTTTATAAGGTTGAATCGTAAAATTCAAAGACAGAATAGTTTTTTTGAAAGGATATTTTCACGAAATTATAAAACCAACGTATCACGATCGCCCGAACCCTTATCAGTCTATTTCATCATCATCAACTCTTGAATAAACAGGTATCGTATTGATCTCGCTTTTCGGCGGACGAAGGATCTGTGAAGTAGTTCTGAAAAACTGGACAAAGCCTATTGTCGCACCGACTACGATCCCGACCACGATCCCCCACGGCTTCGTTCCAAAGACAAAATCAGCAAACCATCCAAAAAGCATCATAAATGCAACCGATGCAAACAAAACGATCGCGGCAGACCAGGCGAGCCCCGTTTTTCGGATCGTTTCGTCAACCGAATCCGGCGTAAATGTCTTTGGTGAAACACTTATCTTGTCTCCTCCATCCGGTAACTCGTTTCGCAGTCCGTCTTGAACGATCCCCTGAGAAGGCGCGCTATTCTCAACGGTGTTTACGGTTCCCGATCCGCGCAGATCCAGGCCGACGACTGCTTGATTTGCGGGAGCGTCCTGTTCACCGTCAACGGGAAGGGGCGGTTTTCCGATCGGATCAGTTATTTCAAAAGGTTCGACTTCCGCCGAAGGTTCCAGTTCCATTGCTTCAGGTTTTAACGATTCGGTATTACCGGCGGATACATTCGCACTTTCTGCCCGTTGAAACGGCGCTGTGAGACTCGTGTCCGCATTATCATCCGACTTTGTCTTTTCCTTTTCTATCGGCTCGTCTGCTCCGAGCAAGCTTTTAATCATATTTAGATCCCTTGTGATTCGCAGCATGAATCACTGATCAACAGTGAAAACTACTTTTCGTCGATACGACCGATGATAACAGTTTCATTCGCCGATTTTAATTCATATTGAATTCCGCGCCAAACGATTTTTTTGGAAATCAATGCACAAAAATTGTTATATAAAAAGAGAAGCGGTGTAAATACCCACAATATCAGCTGTGATACCAACTGCTTATCGATCTCGTTGTGATAATTCGTCAGTATCAATTTTACCGCCGATAAACGCAGCCATGCTTTTCCAACACCAAGTAAAAATGTTAACGAAATCAGAAACGACGTGATCCATAAGTTTACTCCGCTGGTAAAAAACAGCAACAAGAATCCACCCCAGAAAATTGTTGAAAACAGTAAGGCTGAAATAAGAGAAACGATCCACAACCTCGGATAATATGTCCGTGTGATCTTCATTTGTCTGGTTGTAAACTCAAGAAGTTCTCTAAAGCTGCTGTCTTCGACGCTTGCCGTTAGACATTGAGGTACGAAATATATCGGCATTTTCGCGTCGCTTAATGCTTTCGTAACGGCAAAATCATCGGAAAGTGTTCCGTTCCATTTTTCCCTGATTTTTAAGTTTTCAAAATTATCCCGTCTAATCGCCATTGAGCCGCCCCAACAGAAATTGCTTTTTCTGTTTTCGCCTAATTGTGACGCGATCGAAGCGTTCCAAACGGCGCGAAGGTGCGTCGAAAACCCGCCTGATTTCTGAACAAACCAGCGATAGCCGGTCGAACAACCCACCCTCGGATCATAAAGCGGTGCGACAAGATCACGCAGCCATGTTTCTTTTGGACGAGCATCAGAATCAACAAAAACCAGGATCTGACTTTCATCAGAAATTTCGAGAACTGCGTTCCTTAAATTGTGAACTTTTTGACCGCTGTTGATCGCTTTTCCCGCGATCACTAAACGAGAATACTTCCCTTTTTCAATCAATTTTTGGATAACGGGAATAGATTCATCGTCGATATCATCAACGACAAATATGATCTCGTATCGTTCATACAGCTGCAAGAAAAGTGATCTTAGATTTTCTTCGAGGTCCGTATCGATCCCGCGACATGGAATTATTATAGACGCCAACGGCTGAAACTCGGGTTTCTCATCTGACAATTCTTTCTTAAAATAATTAAGAAAATCGATCCCGCCGCGCAGAGATCGATAGCCGAAGAGTAGTTGAATCACCGCGAAAAAGTAGAAAAATAACATTAGCCGTCTGATTTTGGTTGGTCTCCGGAACCAGATTTTAGATATGGTTGAAGATATTCCAATGTCTTTTGAGTCGCGCCGCGATTTTCGATAGCTGACGCAAGCGCATTAGTCTTGAGTTTTGATCGCAATTCACTATCGCCGAGCAGCAAGCGAAAAGTCTTAGCCAATTCTGCGACCGCCGTCTTTTCTTCCACTTTAGGAAGCTGGATCAACGCGTTATTTTCAACAAATTCTTTGACTATTGCCGCAAAATTTTCCGTATTTGCTCCGGTAATAATTGCCGTATCGCAAAATGCCGGCTCTAAAACGCTTTGTCCGCCATGCGGTATCAAGCTGCCGCCGACGAAGACAATCTCCGCCAAAGGATAAACATCCCGCAATTCGCCGATCGAATCCAGCAGTATTACTTCCGCCGCCCGATCCCGGTTTGATTCCGGTTCAGAGCGTTTGACCCACTCAAATCCGGTGCTTCGAATTATCTTCTCAACATCCCGGAATCTTTCCGGATGGCGGGGAGCAATCAGAAGTCGCGGCAGCGTTTCGCAAGATTCTTTCCAGATTTCTTTGAGAGCATGGAGCACGAACTCTTCCTCCGGCTCATGCGTACTCGCAGCGACAATTAATGGCGCCTTTTCGCTGATATCAAAACGATTTCGCAGGGAATCCGTCAATTCCGGAAACTCTCCTTCGGATCTCTGGTCAAACTTCATATTCCCCGTAATTTTGACCTTGCTGCTTCTTATCCCCATTTGTATAAGCCGTTTCGCATCTTTTGGATCCTGCATCAATGCTAGATCGACATATCGAAGAACGCGTTTCAATGTCTTTCTAATAAGGGAATATCGCTTAGCGCTCTTTTCTGAAAGGCGACCGTTTACGATCAAAACGCTCACCCCGATCTTGTGCGCTTCGCGGAAAAAATTAAACCAGATCTCTGTTTCAAAGACTAAAACGATCCTGGGTCTTTTTCTCCGAAGCGCGCGGCGAACGGAAAAACGCCAATCAAATGGAAAATAGAAAACGGAAATTCCTTGATCGGAAAAAAGTTCTTTGGCGAGTGCCTGCCCCGTTGCAGTTGTTGTCGAAATTGCGATCTGAAATTGAGGATATTGCTCGAGAAGTGCTTCGACCAACGGACGTGCTGCATTTGTTTCGCCAACTGAAACGCAATGGATCCAGATCACGGGTTTTTCGGAATCATCTGTTTCGTCTACAAAACCTAACCTTTCCAGAAACCCCGTCGCATATTTCCTCCGCCGGATTATTAGCATCGGCGACATCACTATAAATGCGATCGTATAAAGGAAACTGTATAGAACGAACATTTTGCCCTTTAAAGTACATAAGTCTAGAAAGTCGCCCGACTTCCTAGACTTAAAAGCTAAAAACTGCGTAAAAGCGTTTATTTAACTCTTTCAAGATATTTTTCTTCCGTCGGATTTACCCTGATCCTTTCACCCTCTTTCATAAACGGAGGCACGTAAAGCGTAACACCGTTTTCGAGTTTCGCTGGCTTGTTGGAATTTGACGCCGTCGCCCCCTTAAGAACGGGCTCAGTTTCAATAATATCGAGTTCCAAAGTTGTCGGAAGTTCCACGCCGATCGGACTGTCTTCGTAAAATTCGATCTGGATCTTTAGTCCGGCCATCAGCCATTTTGCGGCATCCCCAAGATCATCTTCGCTCATTGAGATCTGCTCAAATGTCTCGGTATTCATAAAATGATGCATTTCTCCATCGGAATACAAATACTCCATCTCATGCTGATCAAGAACCGCGCGTTCTACATTTTCATTTGAGCGGAATCGATGATCGAATGAGTTACCCGTAACCAAATTTCTCAGACGCGTTTGAACGATCGCACCGCCTTTTCCCGGTTGATTACGGTCAAACTCCATTACCTTACATGGCGCTCCGTCTAAAATTATTGTATTTCCTTTTCGTAGGTCGTTTGCACTTTTTCCCATAAAACCTATCTTTAAAACTCTCCAATTAACATTATAAAGACGGAAAAGAAAACCTTCTCCGTCTGTTTCAATATGGTTGTAGTTTATTGCCTGCGGTCTGTTGTGTCTAGTCTGTCTATATACTTAGGGTGAAAAAGGGAAAAGGTGAAAATGTACAAACCTAACAACGGATAGAACTTTTAACATTTCAACCTTTCAACCTTTCAACCTCTA
>JBGTEI010000184.1:0-4025 GCA_041747875.1 Pyrinomonadaceae bacterium
TCATCGGGATCTGATCCTCCCAATCCGCAAGTGCCTCAGCAGGAGTGATCCCTTTTTCTTTGGCGATCGTTTCCGCAAGCTGCTCGACGCGTTCCGTCCGCGTGTAACCGGGCAAGATATTGTTGACGGTAACACCAAACGGGGCGACTTCGTTTGCCAGAGTTTTTGCAAATCCCGTCACCGCCGCCCGCAAACTATTCGATAAGATCAAATTATCAACCGGCTGTTTTGAAGCGATCGATGTGATATTCAGAATTCTTCCCCAACCGCGCTCTTTCATTTGCGGAAGCACTAATCTTGATACATCCAAAACACTGGTCAATAAAAGATCCGTTGCAGACTTCCAGGAATCACGACTCAAACTTTCAAAAACCCCGGAAGGTGGACCGCCGACATTTGATATCAGAATATCGATCTGACCAAACTCATCCATTCCAGATCTGTAAAGAGCTTCGATATCTGCTAATTGTGAAAGATCGGTCTTTACTCCAAGTACAGAAACTTCGTATTTCTCGCGGATCTCGCTGCAGGTTTTTTCCAGCGTTTCCTGCGAACGGGCACAAAGAATCAGCGAAACTCCTTCGTTCGCCAATTCTTCTGCAACCGCTTTGCCAAGTCCCTGGCTCGCGGCTGCTACAAGCGCAACTTTTCCGGTTATTCCTAGTTCCATACGTTGGGTTTTATCCACAGAAGAACACAGATCCAAGACAGATCATTTTACATGGATTAAAGGGATCGGAAGGGATAACAACTTTTACAAAACATCCCTGAATATCCTCTTCATCCCTGTTGAAAATATCCTTGTTCATCGGTGGATAATCGTCTTATTTTTGACGTAAATAATCGTCGGTCTTATCGATCCAATCCTGCCTCGGCGGACTAAAAATGTCCACATCCAAAGTGTCTTCGAGTGCTTCAGCCTTGTGCGGCACATTTGACGGGATGACCAGCACTTCACCGGCTCTTACAATTACTTCTTCCTTCTCATCTTCGCCGATCCAAAAGTGCAATGCTCCTGACAGTATGTACGTGATCTGCTCATTTTCATGAGAATGCTTTGGAACGATGCAGCCTTTTTTAATGTAAACATGCGCCAGCATCATTTTTTCACTGGTAACAAGACGGCGTTCGAGAAGGTCCGACACACGCTCTTTCGGCATATCTTCCCAACGATATGAAGTTGTTTTTCTTTGTTCCATAATTAAAATTTCTTCTTTTTGCAGAAATCGCCGATCTGAAGGCGCTGAGCCATTGTGGCACGGGTCTTGTTTGTTATTACTGTATAACCACAAAGTGAACGAAAAACGAACAGACTGTTCACTTGGAAAGTTAAAGGAAAATAATATGGAAAACAAATTAGAAGGATTAAAAGTGGCAATTTTAGCAACCAACGGTTTTGAGCAAAGCGAACTTTTTGACCCGAAAAAGGCGCTTGAAGATGCCGGCGCGAAGGTTTCGGTCGTCTCACTTGAGAGCGGCGAGATCAAAGGCTGGGATAATAAAGACTGGGGAAAATCGATCAATGTCGATCTTACCGTCAATGACGTAAGGGCAGCAGATTTTGACGCGCTGCAGCTTCCCGGTGGTGTAATGAATCCGGACGCCCTCAGGATGGATAAAAAAGCGGTCGATTTTGTACGTGATTTTTTTAAGTCAGGTAAACCCGTCGCTGCGATCTGTCATGCGTCGTGGATACTGATCGAAGCCGACGTTGTTACAAACAGAACTATGACTTCCTGGCCATCGGTAAGAAAAGATCTTGAAAATGCCGGCGCAAAGTGGGTGGATGAAGAGGTCGTCGTTGATAGCGGATTAGTAACAAGCCGGAATCCGGGCGATATTCCGGCATTTAACAAGAAAATGATCGAGGAATTTGCTGAAGGTAAGCACAAAGGACAAACGGCTACGGCTTAGTCAGTAAAAGCAAAAAAGCTCAAAATAATCTTTAAGTTGTAAGGTTATGCCCGCAATAAGAATCGAAGTTAGCAAAAAACGCCGATTCTACTTGCGGGCATTCCAACATTTGGACAATTTAACGTCTCAGTCGCTTAGATCTCGCTCCAATCTAAGATCACCTTTCCACTATCGCCGCCTTTCATCACTTTAAACCCCTCTTCAAAATCTTTGTATGAAAAGCGGTGCGTGATAACCGGTTCGATATTCAGACCGGATTCGAGCAAGACACTCATTTGATACCAGGTTTCGTACATCTTGCGCCCGTAAATTCCTGTTACGGTTAGCATATTGAAGACAACCGTTTTCCAGTTGATGGGGAATTCTTCGGTTGGGATCCCGAGAAGCGCTATATTCCCGCCGTGCGCCATATTCCCGACCATATCGCGAAACGCCGACGCGATCCCTGACATTTCAAAGCCGACGTCAAAGCCTTCCTTCATCCCGAGCTCTTTCTGCGTATCAGCTATCGAAACTTCTCTTGTATTGATCGCCCTCGTTACCGCACCCATTTTTTCGGCGAGCTCGAGCCGTTTTGGATTTATATCCGTGATAACGACGTGGCGCGCACCCGCGTGTTTTGCGACCGCAGAAGCCATAATTCCGATCGGTCCGGCACCCGTTATCAAGACATCTTCACCAAAAACTTCAAACTGAAGTGCTGTATGAACCGCATTTCCAAAAGGATCAAAGATCGCTGCAACTTCAAGGTTTACACCGTTTTTATGCTTCCAGATATTCGTCATCGGCACGGCGATGTATTCGGCAAATCCGCCGTTTGTCTGTACACCAATACCAAGCGTGTTTGCACACTTTGCCCGCCGCCCGGCAAGACAGTTTCGGCAGCGCCCGCAGACCAGATGACCTTCAACGCTGACAATATCGCCAGTATAAAAATCGTTTACATTTGAGCCAACTTCGACGATCTCGCCGACGATCTCGTGTCCTAAAACGGTCGGGATCTTTATTGTCGATTGCGCCCAAGCGTCCCAGTTGTAAATATGTACATCTGTTCCGCATATCCCGGTCTTCAATACACGGATCAATACGTCGTTGATACCGATCTCCGGTTCCGGAACATCTTCAAGCCAAAGTCCTTCTTCAGCCCTGCTTTTTACGATTGCTTTCATAATGGATATAAGGTCTTATAGGAATTAATACTTAAAACTTATTCAACATCATACGGATATTGAACATCAAGGCAAGCATTCGAATCCCGAGGCGGGTTTGCACATATCGGGTTCGATCTGGATCGACGCAAAAATCGCGCAACTTTTTGAATTGACATCGTTCAACAGTTACTAAATTTCGAGGCTGAGAAAATTATGAATAAATTCATTTTGTGTCTTGTAGTTTTGCTTACGTCGATTGGCGTAGTTTTAATCTCCTATCCGGCGATCTACGGATCAAAGAGAATAAAACCGCTAACGAAAAGCCCGCACGTTCAAACCGCTCAAACCGAAACGCTCACGTCATTTCGATCGCAAAAAGAACTGGATGCGTACCTTGCAGAATTAAAGGCGAAACAACAGCGACGTCAGACCGTCCCTACTTCTAATTCGAACTCAGCTTCGGATTCCGCATCGACAAAAACTGCGTCGACGCCTTCGCCAACATCGGAAGACAAGGAGTCTGTCACAAACGTCCAACACGCCGGTGTCGATGAAGGCGGGATCGTGAAATTGCATGGCGATTATTTGATCATTCTGCGTCGCGGAAAACTTTTTTCCGTCGCGGTTGGCGACGATCAACTTCAGCCGGTAAGCTCGATCGACGCCTTTGCGCCCGACATCGATCCTTCCGGAACGTGGTATGACGAGATGCTAGTTTCAGGTAATACTATCGCTGTTATCGGCTACAGCTATGACCGCGGCGGAACGGAGATCGGGATCTTTAACATCACCGACCGTGGAGGTCTCAGCTATCGTTCGACATATCATCTCCGTTCGAATGATTATTATTCATCGCGAAATTACGCGAGCCGTCTGATCGGCAACAAACTCATTTTCTATACACCGCTGTTTCTCGGATTCAGCGAGGATCCGATGGCAGATTTTCCTGCCGTTAGGAAA
>JBGTEI010000185.1:0-5823 GCA_041747875.1 Pyrinomonadaceae bacterium
CCGCTTTGTCGAGATCACATCAACCGCAGCTGCAAAGATGTTTGGAATGTTTCCGAAAAAGGGAACGATCGCCGTTGGGAGCGACGCAGATATTGTCATCTTTGACACCGAAAAGCGTCAAAAGATCAGCGTAGAAACTCACCATATGAATGTAGATTACAATGCTTATGAAGGTTTTGAACTGCAGGGCGTAGTCGAAACCGTACTGTCACGCGGAAATGTCGTCATTGAAAATGGAGAATATATTGGCAAGCAAGGTGACGGACAATTTATTAAACGCGGTACATGCGTAGAGATATAGTCTGGATATTGAAAGACTTTGCATAAGCGGAACGATCGATAATAGTCTACCGGTATTTTGATCGATATTTAGATCGGGATGTTAAGACCTGTAAGAGTGGCCGTCGTCACGAGAAAGGTGTCAGTAGCCCGACTGTGAAGGAGGGCTATCGTGATGAGAATGGTTCATCACGTGTTAGTAGCGGTTCCGTTAAGAAGGGCTTCTCTAAAATAATCTCAAGTTATCTTGCTCGTTCGAAGTTTATGACGGAAGCCCTTCCTAACGGTCGGGCTACGGACACATGACGCAGACACTATTGATCGATTCGCTCGATCATCCGAATTTAATTGCGATTTATTAGAAAGGCGATCGTTATAACTTAAATCATAAAAATGAAGATATTTTCAGATAAAACACTCTCGCAAAAAATTGAGCGGACGGAAGCTCGTTCAAACGCTGACTTCGTTGAATCCCGCGCTAAATTATTTCCTCATAGCGGGGCGGATTGGATCGAGGTAGCCGGCGTCTACGCAATGTTTGATGCTATTGATTCTCCGACAACGCAGACTTTTGGACTCGGTTTGTTTGACGAGATAACCGATGCGGAAATGGACAAGATCGAAGTGTTTTTTAAGGAGCGGAATGCATCTGTCATTCATGAAGTAAGTCCTTTGGCCGATCCGGCGATATTTCTGCTATTGAATAAACGGGGTTATCGGCCGATCGAATTTACAAGCGTGATGTATCAAGAAATCGCTTCATTAGATTCATTTGTTCCACCGCGAAATTCACAAATTAAAACCCGAATAATTGATAACGATGAGGTTGATCTGTTTGCGGAAATTTCAACAAATGGGTGGATCGATGAAATGCCGGATTATGCCGAACAGATGCTTGAGTTTAGCCGGATCGGCGCATCTGTCGATGGAGCGATTCCCTTTATTGCGGAACTCAATGCCAAACCGATGGCAACGGGAACACTCTATATTTACGAAGATGTTGCAGCACTGGCAGGCGCCAGCACGATTCCCGCGCAAAGAAAGAAAGGCGCACAAACCGCCCTACTCGATGCACGTTTACGGCATGCTTTGGAAAACGGATGCACAATCGCGATCATGGGTGCACTGCCGGGCAGCCAATCGCAAAGAAACGCCGAGAAAAACGGGTTTCGAATTGCCTATACACGAATCAGATGGCAGTTGAAATCAAACGAATAGATCATTATCTCGACTGTAATTTAGGTCATATCAGGCGAAGTCGGGTAAACTTGCGGAGAGCATTAATACTATATTTATGTACGTGTTGAATTCTCGCGGTGAGAAAGTGCAGATTTTGATTCTCTTTGCCAAATGTTGGAATGATATTTTCATACTGACAAATTCGGCGGACTTAGAGATATACTTCCCAAACATTCTTATTCCAGCTTTGAAATGATGCGTGCCGCTTGATTTTGCGTCAATACCAATTTGTAAATGACCGTAGACGAAAACCAGCTAAACAAAATATCGCCGATGGACCGAAGAATCCTGCAGATCCTTTCACTCTACCGGGAGCAGATCACACAGCAGGATCTCATTCTGCTTCTAAATTATTTGGACCTATCCGATGAAAAGGACCGGAAATTTACGCAAAAGTGGATATCCGCATTTCGTGCCCGTCATATTGAAAAAGGAATCCTGAAAGATACCTATGAACCTTGGGGGAAGGGTTTTAAGTTCAACGACCCGAAGACCGCCGAGGTTCTGACACGTGAAATTCTTGATGAAAAATGGTTTGAGCCTACCATCTATGTGATTCAGAGATATTTTGGAATTGAAGAGTTTAGCCGTTTCCTTTCGGTCGGAGAAAAATACAAATCGAGGCTCTTACGTGATTACCGGCTGAGTATCTATCTCGATAAACGGGATCATATCGAATCGCTTTACTCCGAAATCGAAAATATGAATCTCGGCCGACGTGCCCGAAACATCATTTTTCACGTTTTCTCCAATCCGTTTCAGGAAGAATTCCTGGCTAAATTTGATCATATATTTCAAATTAACGCGATAGTCCGCTGTTTTTTCGGATACTTTAGTAACTTTATGCCGACCGGCGAACTCTGGGAGTTTGTCGATAACCACGGCCTTGAAAGGGCACCTGTTATACGTGGAATAAAGGCGGAAGACTTGATTTTCAAAGGCGAACTCGATAGGGCAGAGGAATTGATCGGGGGTATCCAGGATCTGATGCAGATCACGTCCCGCGGGACGATCGCTTTCCTTCGGCAAGATTATGAAGCGGCGGTCAAGTATTACGAGGCGAGTATAAAATCGTGGCGAGAGTTTTCCGGAAGAAAACAGGGTTACAGCGGATTCTGGCAAATGTTTTTTTACGGACTTGCGCTTTATAAAACTGATGAATCGAAGTTTCACAAGTTTGTCGGTAAATATTCGGCATACTCGAAAAAACATCTGCCGGAAAACAGCGTAGAAAAGTCGTTGGCGGCGGTTTCTGCGTACCTCAAAAACGACCCCGCGGCGCCTGGCGATCATTTTCTTGACACTGCTTCCGACAGTTTCTTTGACGTATTCCTGCGGGTCATCACCGCGGCACTTATACCTGGAATTAATCAGGTCGATCTTGCCCGTGACTTTTGCTCAGCGTCTGCGGATCTTGGCTTTCAGTTGGCCGAACTGGAAGCATTGAATTTGCTGCTGCAAAATGGCGACGGGAATGAAGAACGATCTACCAGGTTTGCCGAATTAAAGAAGAAAACAGGTATCGAACCGGTCGGAAATCTGGTACCAAAACTCAAGGATTGGGAAAGGGCCTTAAATTCACTTCTTATGGTCGCCGAATCGGTAAAAACGAAATCCGGATCCAAAACCGCGAACAACGAGACGCGGCTTGCCTGGCTACTCGATCTCGATGATTATGAGATCCAACCCGTCGAGCAGAAATTTACAAATAAATCCTGGACTAAAGGAAGGAATGTCGCGCTTAAAAGGCTCTACGAGGGGAAATATAAGAAGGCGACGGAGCATGATACGCGTGTCATTCGGCGCGCGCTTCGCCAACAGAACTACTATTCCGGTTATGGGAGTTCGTACACCTACAGTTTTGACTGGGGCACTGCTCTGCTCGAACTTATCGGGCACCCGCTTTTGTTCTCAATACGAAATCGCGAAAAACCTCTCGAGCTGATCGAAAGCGAACCGACATTGAGAATTAGGGAAACCGAAACCGGACTCGAGCTCTCCTTCGATTTGGAAATAAACGGCGCCGGGGTCGTAGTACAAAAGGAAACGGAACTAAGATACAAGGTTCTAAACATTTCCGAACATCACGTAGAAATCGCTGAAACGCTTAGAAGCGGTTTAAGGATCCCGATGGAGGGCCGTGAAACCCTTCTCAAAGCCATTCGTCAGCTTTCAAAAAGAATATCGATTCAAAGCGATCTTGAAGAACATTTTGAAGATCTGCCGTTGGTCGAGCCGGATAAACGCATTCATGCGCTCCTGACCCAGAGCGGAGAAGGCTTCCATCTTGAATTTTTTGTCAAACCCTTTGGCTCGGTTCCGCCGTACTTTAAACCCGGAAAGGGCGGCGAATCGGTTATCGCCGATTTCGACGGCGTCAGAACCCGCATCAAAAGAGAACTTGTATTCGAGCGAAAGCTGCTCGATGAAGTTGAAAGCGCCTGCCCGTTTTTGGCCGCGTTCGAAAGCCGCAATTATGAATGGTTTCTGGGAACTACAGAAGAATGTCTGACGGCGATGACCGAGATGGAAACTCCGCGGATAGAGGGAAAGCTCGTAATCGAATGGCCAAAGGGCCAAAAATTGCAGCTCATCGGAAGAATTACTTCCGGCAATATCTCCATTTCGGTTAAAAGCAAAAACGACTGGTTCGAGGTCGACGGGGAGGCTGCGGTAAATGAAGAATTGGTGCTTTCGATCAAGGAACTGCGCGGCTTGCTCAAACAAACGACGGGTAATTTCATCGAGCTTTCCGACGGTCAGTTTGTTGCGATAACGGAAAAACTTCGGCGCCATCTGCAGTCGATCAATGCTGTGACCGATGATAAGAACCGAATTCATAAACTGCGTTTCGGCATTTTAGAGGATATTTCACAAGAAATTGAGAATTTCAAATCGGACAAAGCCTGGAAGGATCACCTCCGCCGTATTGCCGAGTCCAGCGATTTTGTGCCTGAATTGCCGGCGACTTTTGAGGCCGAACTTCGCCCGTATCAGATCGAGGGTTTTATGTGGCTTTCAAGACTCGCGTATTTGGGAGTCGGAGCTTGTCTGGCAGATGATATGGGGCTTGGCAAAACTCTCCAGGCGCTTGCCATACTGGTCGAACGGGCAGAATTAGGCCCTGCTCTTGTAGTAGCACCGGTCAGCGTTTGCCGCAATTGGTTAAAGGAAGCTGTTCGTTTTTCGCCGACGCTGAATTTTCAGATCTTCGGGGAAGGAAACCGTGAGGAGGTAGTTAAAAAACTCGGAAAGTACGATGTTCTGGTGACAAGCTATAATCTGCTTAAAAACGAAGAAGCACTGATGACCGAAAGGGAGTTTGCAACCGTTGTGCTCGACGAGGCACAGGCGGTTAAGAACCGGAATACAAAACGCTCCAAAACGGTAATGAAACTAAAAGCCGGTTTCCGGCTCGTGACGACCGGAACTCCGATCGAGAATCATCTCGGTGAGCTATGGAATCTGTTTAACTTCCTCAACCCGGGTATGCTTGGGAGCGCCGAGTTTTTCAACCAGAGGTTTTCAATTCCGATCGAACGGGATAACGACGAAAATGCCCGAAAGACGCTCCAAAGGCTGGTCAAGCCGTATATTCTTCGGCGACGCAAAAATCAGGTGTTGGACGATCTCCCGGACAAGACGGAAATTATTTTGTCGGTGGAAATGTCCGAAGCGGAAACCGCATTTTATGAATCGCTGCGCCGGGATGCCCTTAACGCAATTGAGAATGCTGACGGGGAAGTGGCGGATAAACGATTTCGGATCCTCGCCGAACTTACGCGTCTCCGGCTGGCATCCTGTAATCCAAAACTCGTTGACCCGGAAATTCCGATCGAGAGCAGCAAGCTCGAACTCTTTGGCGAAACCATCGAAGAACTGCTTGAAAACAAACATAAAGCGCTGGTCTTTAGTCAGTTTGTAAAACATCTTGCGATCATTGAGGAATATCTCAAAAAGAAAGGTATCTCGTACCAGTATCTCGACGGAAGCACGCCCCCCAAAAAAAGACAGCAGCGAATCGACGAATTTCAGCGCGGAACGGGCGATGTTTTTCTGATCAGCTTAAAGGCCGGCGGTACGGGTTTAAATTTAACCGCAGCGGATTATGTGATCCATCTCGACCCTTGGTGGAACCCGGCGGTTGAGGATCAGGCGACGGACCGCGTTCACCGGATCGGCCAGCAGAGACCGGTAACGGTTTATCGGCTGGTAACAGAAAACACCGTGGAAGAAAAGATCCTCAAACTCCACGAAACAAAACGCGATCTGGCAGACAGCCTACTGTCCGGAACCGATTCGAGC
>JBGTEI010000186.1:0-1616 GCA_041747875.1 Pyrinomonadaceae bacterium
CCGAAACCTGAGTTGCAACGCCTTGTCCAACGGCAACTTTCCCGATGTCCTGTTCCGGTACATCGATCTTCAATCGCAAAACCGCCGTTCGGACGATCGTCGCGATCTTTGCGTTTGGCTGGCTCGGAGAAATATATTCGCCCGGATCCGCATTTCTCTCCGATACATAACCGCTGATCGGCGAATAAACGACGTTGTCGCTAACCGTTTTTCGCGCTTGATCTACTTGTGTTTTTGAAGCCGCTAGCGCCGACTGAGCTATCCCAACCTGCGCCTTTGCAGAACCAACCGCTTTTTCCGCGGTTGTGATTGCCTTGATCGCCACCGCTGCATTTGATCGCGCCTCGTCGAGTTGACCAAGCAATTGATCGCGCTGCGCTTTTGCTTTGTCATAGGACGAACGCGAGACATCTCCGGATTGAATAAGCTTTTCGTGGCGTGCCAATTCCTTCTCTGCAAGAGTCAATTGGGCAGTGATCGACTTTACTTGTGAAAAGTCTTTGATCAGAAACGTTTCCCCGTCTCCGATCCCAAGTCGAACCTGCGTCTGGCGCAAACTTGCTATCGCCTGCTGAACACCAGCTTCCGCCTGATTTACCGCACTTCGCTGCTGCTCGACCTGTGCCTCAGCCTGCCTGAGACGTATTCTCGCATCACCGGCGTCAAGCTGAACTAAAGCGTCGCCTTTCCGGACGTAACTGCCAATATCGAAATTTACGCGTTCGATCTTTCCGGCAACTGTGGGTGCTACGTCAGACTGTGCGTCACTCGCGAGCGTTCCGGTTGCCTCGAGATAAGTCGGTATTTGTTCGATCTTGGCGAGCGAAGTTTCAACGCTTACGGATTGGGTTTCAGTATTGGCTTTCCCGTTTGAGTTGGCATCTGCCGCTCCGGAACCGCCGCAAGCCGCAGACATTAAACCTACTAATGTCAGCAAAATAGCGAAATAAACAACTCTAAATAAATGCATATCAAAATACTCGTACCGGTAATTCTTATTTCTTGATCCCGTTTAAAAATAAAGTGGCAAAATCTTTCGCCGCATCCTCGTTAGATATCTTCAGGATCTTCTGATCCGTATCAAATAAAATATTGCTAAGGGAGTGATGAACCATCATCCCAACAAAAGCTCTTACGGCAACCTTTGGTTCAATGTCCCGAAAAACACCGTCTTTTTGGCGTTGATGAATATATTCACCCAAAAATTCGTAAATTCCGGCAACAAAACTATCAAAAAACATTCGCGCAAGATCGTGTTTTTCAAGTGCCGAATAAAGCAGCAGCCTCATAAAATCGCGATCCTCCTCATGATGCGTAAATGCATCTATCGCCATTCCGTAAAAGACACCAAAATCATCCTTTGCCTCAAGCTGATCCTTTATCTTTTCAAACGGATTTTCGAGACCATGATTGCAAGCCTTAAAATCGATAATATCCGCGTACAATTCTTCTTTGTTCGCAAAATGTTTAAAGACCATCGCTTCGGAAACACCGGCTTCCTCTGCGATCCTCTTTGTCGTCGTTCCGCGAAATCCATGCTTGGAAAATCTCTGCATCGCGACTCTCAATATCTGATCGCGGCGTTCATCACCCGCCATTCGCGTTACATTTTTTCC
>JBGTEI010000187.1:0-1917 GCA_041747875.1 Pyrinomonadaceae bacterium
CCAACCAATATCTCCGACGCGTTTCCCCGGATAGCACTGTTCGATCGCCAGATCTAAAGATTCTGCAGTAACTTTTACTAATTGCGCTATCTCGTCGCTGATCTTTCCAAGTGGAACGGTCGTTGCGGTATCGCCGACAAAACCCTCAAGCGTCGCGCCCATATCCATTGAGAAAATATCACCGTCTTTTAAAACATAATCACTGGGAAAACCATGAACGATCGCGTCATTTACGGAAGCGCAGATCGAATACGGATAACCCTGGTATCCAAGAAACGTCGGGTATGCACCTGCATCACGAATCATTTTTTCGGCCGCGTCGTTCAGTTCCATTGTTGAAACGCCGGGCTTGACCATCTCACGCAAAGACTCACGAACTTCGGCGATCAATTCGCCCACAGCACGCATTTTCTCCAAGTCTCTTTTTGATTTTGAAATGATCATTCGCTTTCCCAATAAAATTTGAGCGGCTTTTCTTATCGTTTTACCTATCTTATGATCCCGCAATTTTCCTATGCTGCGACATTGTGTGCCCCGACCAGACTGGTAAGATCATTAAATATCTCATCCATCTTTCGAGTTCCGTCAATTCGCTGAAGTCTTCCGGTGGACTCGTAATAGTCAAGCAACGGCTTGGTTAGCTCTTCGTACGTTTCGAGTCGTACTCTTACTTTTTCGATCGTGTCATCCGCGCGATGGGTCAACTCTGCTGTCGGGTGAAGATCACAATATCCTTCAACCTTTGGCAATTTATGATAGATATTGTAAATTTCCCCGCACTCCGGACAACTTCTTCGTCCCGTTAACCTTTTTTCTAACTTATCAAACGGAACATCGATCAAGATCGCGCTGATCTGCTTCCCCTGTTCGACCGATAGCGATTCCAGCATTTCTGCTTGGCGGGGGGTTCGCGGAAAACCATCCAAAATATATGTTCCCGCACAATCGTCGCGTGATGTGCGATCCTTTACCATTTCAAAGGTCACTCCATCAGGAACCAACTTACCTGAAGCCAAAATTTCCTTTACTTCCCGTGCCAAAGGAGTATCCGCCTTCTGAATTTCGCGAAACATATCGCCCGTCGATATTTGGGGAATTCCAAATTCGGCTTGAAGCAATCTGGCTTGCGTTCCCTTTCCTGCTCCCGGCGCTCCAATTAAAACAACTATCTTCGACATAAACATAAACATGCACCGCAGGAGACTATCCCCGGCGTCCGCGCAAACTGGATCCCGCACCTAAAAATCCTTCATAATTCCGCATTACCAACTGAGCTTCGATTTGAGAGATCGTATCCATTGCAACAGCAACTACGATCAGAAGCGAGGCTCCGCCAAAGAAGAACTGGTACCCAAGACCGCTAATTATCCAACCAAGGCCAGGCGTGGAACTGATAAACGCATCAAGACTGACTCCAATAAATGGAAGTCGTCCGACGTTGAATCCTGTCAGCAACACCTGCGGAACAAACACGATGAGGGCTAAATACGTCGCACCAATCGTTGTCAGCCTCGTCATTACTGTATTCAAATGATCCGCTGTCTGCGCTCCCGGTCTCATTCCGGGTATAAATCCGCCGTGTTTTCGGAGGTTATCGGCAACTTCATCGGTATTGAACACAATTGTAATGTAGAAGAACGTAAATAGAACGATCAATCCTATAAACACAACATAGTAATAAGGATCATTTCCGCCAAATTGCTGGAAAAACTGCGCGATCTTGTTCCAGATCGAATCGGGATTATTAGGATCTGTCGGTAATACCTGTACGATCGTTTGCGGCATTGACAAAACCGACGACGCAAAAATGATCGGTATTACGCCGCCCATATTAAATTTCAACGGCAAGGTCGTTTCCTGACCTTTGAAAACCTGACTTCCAACCCGCCTGCTCGCATAACTTATCGCAATATTCCT
>JBGTEI010000188.1:0-4507 GCA_041747875.1 Pyrinomonadaceae bacterium
CGATTTAAAATAGACGACGTTTTTCTGGATGAAACAAAGTACATTCACCAGGGATTCTTGAGCCTCCTGGTCTGAAAAAGAGCCGAAAAACAAGTCTGGGGAATTTGATTCGAAATGCTTCAGGAGAAATTAAACACATGATGAAACTCGCAATTTTTACCCTGGTTTTAACGATGGCTTCAAGTATCGGTTTTGGTCAAACTCCGACAACTGCTGAAGGTTGGTTTAACGTTGGAAATCAGCAGAAGGAGAAGAAAGAATATACCGGAGCAATTAAATCTTACTCAAGCTGTATCGCGCTATCACCGAAAGCCGAAAGTTGTTTTGTAATGCGCGGTTTGACATATTTCGATCTGAAAAAGAATAAGGAAGCGATCGATGATTATTCTGAAGCGATCAAATTGAATCCAAAATTCAGCGATGCCTATTTCAATCGTGCCCGGACGTATGTAGAACTCAAAAATCATCAGGCGGCGATAAATGATTATAGTAACTATCTTCGATTAAAACCTGACTCGGACTTCGCGTATTTCAATCGTGCCCTTACTTACGAAAGCCTCAAGATGTATCAGGAAGCGATCAACGATTATTCAAAAGCAATCCAATTAAAATCAGACAACTTTCAAGCCTATACCAATCGCGGATTCGTTTTTGAGAAGCTTGAGATGTATCAGGACGCGATCGACGATTTGTCCAAGGCTATTAAATTGAACCCGAACGAAAGTTATGCCTATTTTCATCGGGCCAATGTTTATTGCTCTCAGGGGAAGACGGAACTTGCCAGAATCGATCAGGCAAAATTGGTCCAACTTGGCGGAAAGCCTGCAAAACCCTGCGAAGCACGACCAAATCAAGATTCTAAGTCTGCCAAACTCGCAGCATTAAACAAGGAAGCGGGTGATCTTCTTGATAACGCTGCGGGTAAATGGTTCAGGTTGGGAAATGAGCAGCTTGAAAAGGGCGAGTATAAACTCGCGATCGAATCATATAGCAAAGCAATTTCGATCAGTCCAAGATCTGATAATCCCTATGCAAAAAGGGGTTTCGCTTACGGACTGATCGGTGAAAACCAAAAGGCTTTAGCAGACCTAAACAAAGCCCTGGAACTAAGTCCGGAAAACGTTTTGGCAAGGTCCACACGTGGCACTCTAACCCGAACGACGAATACAGCACAGGCTTTGGCAGATTTCACCTTTGTAATTTCAAAGAAACCAAATGATCCAATTGCTTATACAAATCGTGGAGATGTCTATACGCTTCTTGGTCAGGATGAAAAAGCGATCCCCGATTTTTCTAAATCGATCTCGATCTCTCCAAACACAGCAAGAGTCTATTTCCAACGCGGAATGTCATATGCACGACTCGGCAAACTAACCGAAGCTCAGGCGGATGCGGATATGAATCTAAAACTCGACCCCGGAAATGCCGAAGGATTGTTTCTCGGCGGACTTGTTCTTATAAAGCGCGGAGAATTTATGACTGCAGTTGGCAGATTATCGAGGGCAATTGTCAAAAAGCCGGATTATGCCGCAGCGTATCTTTTGCGCGGTGCCGCCTATTGTTCTTTGGGTTCGCTTAAAATGGCTCAAGACGATGCTGCAAAGGCAGCGTCGTTAGGTATAAAAAACGCGGCGCCGTGCCAATTGAAATAGTTAAAGACGAAGACTGTTTGATATTCCGAGAATGAATCTATCTCGCTCATTTCACGATTGATGGTTTTTTTTGGGATCTGTAAAAGTTAATAAGAATCGGGAAGAAATGTAGGATTTTGAGATTCGGATCGAGCTTGATCAAAAGCGGCAAAGAGTTATAAATGTTTCGAAGTCCTATCGTCTTCAAAAGAAACCGGAACTTGTAAAAAGTGACGAACAAAAGGTGATCCAACTTGGCAGCAAAATTGACGCACCCCGCAAATAGTTAAGTGAAATAAGTGGAGCGAAAAATGAACCCAGTAATAAAATCGGCAACATTACCAATTTTTCTGTGCACATTTATCTTAGGTACATGCTCGATATCATTCGGCCAGCGACCCGGATCGAATAAGTCTTTTGCGCAATTAGATAAGGAAATCGAAGACCAGACCAAAGCAATAGAACTCAACCCAAATGATGAAAAGCTTTATATAAAACGCGGCCGATCATTGTACAGACGATTTGAGAAAGATAAAGCCCTTGACGATTTTAACAAAGCGGTCGAGATCGCCCCCCATTCCGCGTACGTATATCTCGAACGCGGCGGATTCTATTCTCTTTATAACAAGAACGAGTTAGCAATTGCGGATTATACAAAATCGATCGATCTCGCCCCCCATAATCTCGAAGCATTTATCGAACGCGGATTTGCATATAAGCGGACAAAAAAATACCAGATGGCGATCGCCGATTTCAGTAAGACGATCGATCTCGAACCAAAAAACAGACTTCATTACATAAATCGTGCCGAAATGTATGAAAACAGCGGAAATTTTAAAAATGCATTAAATGACTATTCGAGCGCGATCGTTTTAGATACGAGCGTCGACTTGAGGCGATCACACGCAATATATTATCGTCGCGGGCTCATCAAGATAAAGCTCAATGAATCCAAGGCCGCGATCGAAGATTTTAATCGGGCAATAAAATACGATCCGGAAAAGAACTACATTTATTTCAAACGCCGTGCCGATAGTTTCTGCAAGATCGGCGAAAAGGAAAAAGCCGGTTTAGATGAAAAGGTCGTGATCGACCTCGGCGGGAAAATTACAACTCCCTGCAGATAATTATTCCAAATCAGTGAAATATAAATGAACAAAATGATCAAACCCGCAATTCTCACTTTAATTTTAGTTTTTTGCTCCTCTGCACTTGCACAGCAAGCCGCACTCAAGAAATTCGAATTTATGACGGGCACCTTTAAACCACGCGGCAACAAAGATGGAATACTAAAGGCCGGGTTTGATAAAACCGGTCGCGAATTTCATTGGTCTTATGAAAGCACGTTGAGCGGTGATCTCGGAGAAATATCGTACGATGAAAATTCAAAAACCTATCGTTTGAAACAAAAACGCACTTCTCACGTCGATCCATTTTATTTTCAGGGAGCTGAAACAAATGACGGTTTTCGTTTTTATCAACTAACGGCGATCGACGGCCCGGTGTTGGAAAACGGCATCGAACTCCTGATCCGTCCTTTAGAAGACGGGATGTTTAACATCGAATATCTCGAATACAAATTTAACGAAAACCGAAAAGACCGCATACCACGCGAATTTTATCCGAAGGACTTTTCAAAGGATCAAATTGCTAAGCAAGTACTAAAGGAGATCGGAAAACTGAATTTTCTGGTAGGAAATTTCGACGAAGATGGTGGCAAAGGAAAATTCACCGGTAAATTTAGCGACGACTGTAAGCAATTAAATTTGACTTTTACATCATCTGAGAAAAATTCCGAAGTCGATATTTCATACGATTTTCATTGGAATAATTTCCATTATCTGGAAACAGAAAAACTCAAAGACGGCACCAAAAGAATTATCCCTCGCGCAGGAAACTTGCATGTTCTGGATCTTGGACAGGGCGTTGAGAAATTATATTTATCTGTCTATGCGCGGATCGAAAAGACAATGACAAATATCCGCCTCAGTTCGCCGGTTAAAGACAAGGTTGAAATGATCTATGCACCTGATTCGGATCAAAAGAAGAAAACAGTTTTTTATACAAGATCACAATAAACATAAAATGAAAATAACCTTCAGACTCACAATTTTTACATTGCTATTTCGGATGCACCCTGTGACAGAAACGTAAAAGCAAAAATTAGAATGCGATCATTCCGATAGAAATGGTAGATAAAATTGAGACGATCAAAGTGATCGTTCAAAATCAAGAAATACCAAATATTTAATGAACCAATTTGGAGAAACTACGAATGAGTAGAACGAGCAGTACAGCAACTATTACAATATTTATGATTCTTTTCGCAGGCAGTATATTTTCGCAAACGCCGACCACATTTGAGGGATGGTATGAGCTTGGAAACAAACAATTCAAGGGCAAACAATATGATGCCGCTGCAAAATCATTTTCTGAATGCGTAAAACTAAATTCAAATGCGGACGGCTGCATCTACCATCGCGGGTTATCACATTATTTCCTTAACAATTACGATCAAACCGTGTCCGATGTTACAAAGGCGATCGCACTAAATCCGAAGCAACCGCTCTATTACGCAATACGCGGCGACGCATATCAGTCCCTGACAAAATACACAGAAGCGATCGCCGATTATTCAACCGCTATCGGAATTCAGCCGCGCGAAGTTTTCTATTACGCTCGTGGCAATTCATATCTTCTTCTCGGCAGATATCAGCCGGCGATCGATGATTTGAGTAAAACAATTTCGCTCGATCCGGATATTGCAAATTCTTACGACAAGCGAGGCGATGCATATCGGGCTTTCGGAAAATATGAGCTGGCGATCGCCGATTATTCAAAGTATTTGACCCTCAAACCCGATGCCGCCAAAACCT
>JBGTEI010000189.1:0-2984 GCA_041747875.1 Pyrinomonadaceae bacterium
CGTTTAATTCGCCAACCATCATATTCATCAGGCGCCGCATTTCATCCATATTTTTTGAACCGCGAATGAGCGGTTCATATGTTTTATAAACCGCATTCCAATCAGCTCCATGGAAACCGGGGTCGTAAAAGTGATCCCGCATATACCGCCAACCCTGCTCAAAGATCTGCATCTTTTCTTCGTTGAAATTGACCTTCATCCCAAGGCTCAAAGGCAGCGGCTTAATACTTCCGCGCGCCAGATCGACGCTTCTGACCCGGCCGCTTTCGATGTAAAAGACGCTTTTGCTGTCCGGCGAAAATTGCGCGTCAGATTTAAATGTCGATGTCGAAGTGATCTGTTTCGCCGAGCGGTTTCGTTCTAATTCTTCGAGCGAGATCGTATAGAGATTAAAACTTCCTTCCGCAGATGCCGTGACAAGAAGTGTTTTTCCATCCGGGCTGATCGCGTGTTCGTTTATCGAAACACCGGGATCTATCAGACTCAGACGCTTGCGAATATCTTCAAATTCGATCTCTGTCGCTTTCTTTTTCTTATTATCAGATTTCTTCGCCGCATCTTTTTGTTCATCGCCGGCCGTCGGGGTAACGGGTGTATCCGTTGTTGTCGGTGCGACCGGAGTCGGTGTAGGTTTTGGTTTTTCCTGCGGATTCTCCTGTTCAAAAAGATCGCGGAATTTGTCTTCATTAAATTTTGGCGTCCGCAGTTTTAAGGCGATCCTGGCAAGCGAAGGTGTTTCCGTTCTCTGCGTGCTATCAAACAAAATATACTCGCCATCGGGGCTCCATGAGATCGTGCCGCTAAAAGAATTTGCGATAAAGCTGATCGGCTTTGCATCATTCCCTTTGATCGAAACGACCGAAACATTTGTATAAGATCGATTTTCTGGCGACAGGGTAAGGAAAGCGATCCATTGATCATCCGGCGACCACGCAAAAGTGCGTTTTCCGGCGAGCGGCGGAATATCTGTAAAAGTGCTTGCGAGTTTTCGTTCCTGTTTTTTCTTGGTGTCGTAAACCCAGATCTCCCGGCCATTGCGGATAAATGCGATGTAATCTCCGTCTGAAGAATAGACCGGCACATAGTCATTGCCGATGTTTGTGATCTGCGTTTCCCTCTCGGCCGCAAAATCATACTCAAAGAGCTGCATTTTCCCGTTTCTTTCTGATGAATACACTACTCTCTTACTGTCACTTGACCAGGATGCAAAAGATTCCGGCGCGGCGGTTTCCGAAACGCGGACCGCTTCATCGCCTTCATCAGCCGTCGCCGCAAAAACTTCACCGCGCGAGACGACGGCAATTTTCTTTCCGTCCGGAGAAAGCGTGATCTCACTTATGTCGGACGATACGTCCATTCTTGATGTCACCGGACTGGCGACATTTCCCCGAAGGGTGATCGCGAGCGGAGCCGTTTTTCCGCTTTTTGTATCAAGTTTCCATATCTTAAAATCACGCTCAAAAACAATTTCTTTACCGTCGTAAGAAATGCTCGTCCATAAGACCCTGCCGCTCTTAAAATCTGTGATCTGTTTTGCGCTACCGGTTTTTGGCTGCGACCAGATATTTTGCGCGCCGCTTCGGTCGGATTCGTAATAAATAGTGGAACCATCCGGATCCCACATCGTCCAATGCTGCTTTGCCCCGCGGCCAGCGATCTCGCGGTAATTTGATCCTTGTTTTACCCAAAGCTCGGTTTCGTCGATATGGCTTTTACCGTTTCGCCACCACTGACCGTGTGAAATTCCGCGTGCGGAAAACGCAAGACTCGCTCCATCGGGCGAAGGTGCTGAGAAGAATTCGTTTGTGTAAAGATCGTTGCTTATGGCAAGCGGAGTGCCGCCCGTTGCTCTTACCCGGAAGATATCGTTCATTCCGGCTATATCCTGATTTGATGAGTAAAAATAAAGCCACTCGCCGTCTCTTGACCAGGCGTCGAGATTATCTGAGGTGTCGTTGTAGGTGATCCTCGTTAAAGAATTTGTCGTCAGATCCAAAACATAAATATCACCGTTTCCGGTTCGCGTAGAGGTAAAAGCGAGTTTCTTTCCATCAGGAGAATACGCCGGTCTTCCTTCGGTCGCTTCGTGTGAAACGAGCAGCTGTGCAATTCCTCCGGCGCTTGAAACCGTCCAAATGTCACCGCCTGAGACAAATGCTATTTCTTTATTATCCGGTGAAATTGCGGGTTCGGTTAAATACGAAACTGAGTTTTGCGCCGATGATTGAACGGCGAGGAGAAAAACAAACGCAGCAATTACAACAGTTACGACAAAGGATCTTCCTTGTGACATATTTCTTTTCCTGATTTTTGGATTTTAGAGATCTTTAGAATGCTTAGATTTACTGAACATAATACATTAATTCCCGTAGTTTTGTTTCACTGCAGATTTTTAAGAGTTTACTAGTCACTATGTATATTTATTTGGTTTTGCAATAAACTCTTCTGGAAGTTACGATTAATTCACTAACTTATTAATACAAAGAGGAAAAATTTAACATGAAAATGCCAGGTGGTTTTGATTTGAATTCGATGATGCAGCAGGCCAAGCAAATGCAGGAGCAGATGGGCAAAGAGATGAAAGATATGACCGTCGACGCTTCAGCCGGCGGCGGCGCGATCTCGGTAAAGATGCGCGGAGATTTTGAAGTTTTAGAACTTATTATTTCGCCCGATCTGGTAAAAGACGGCGATACGGAAATGATCCAGGATTTGACGGTTGCGGCGTTAAACGAAGCGCGGCGAAAGATCGAGGAATCATTAAAAGGAAAACTCGGCGGCATGCTTCCGCCCGGACTTGGATTTTAATCTTTTAAAACAAATTGACAGATAAGTGGCAAGCTCGAATACTCTTCGTCTTGTCACTTGTCACTTGTCACTTGTCACTTGTCACTTGTCACTTGTCACTTAGCAACTACTGACCGAAATAAACAAACATGCTTGAATACTCAGAACCCGTCGCACAATTGATCGATGAATTTAAA
>JBGTEI010000190.1:0-4832 GCA_041747875.1 Pyrinomonadaceae bacterium
GAAACAAATGACGGTTATTTAAGCGACATCAGGGGACGACACGTTTCGCGTGATGACGTCTTTAGTGCGATAAAGAATGCTTCAGATGGTGTGGTCGCCGAAGGAACGATCGGAGCCGGAACCGGAACCGTTGCATTTGGCTGGAAAGGCGGAATTGGCAGTTCTTCGCGCAAATTACCCGCCTCACTTGGTGGGTATACTGTCGGGGTTTTAGTTCAATCAAATTTTGGCGGCGTCCTTCAAATAAATGGCGCACCCGTTGGAGAAGAATTGGGAAACTATTACCTCCGCGATCAGGCTGGTCTTTCAGGATCTCAATCGAATAACGGGCCAAAAACAGATCTGAATGACGTCGCCGATGGTTCGATAATTATCATCGTCGCAACGGATGCTCCGGTCGATGCCCGAAATCTCAAAAGGATCGCGGCACGGACGATGATGGGTTTGGCGCGAACCGGCGCAGCAGGGACAAACGGAAGCGGGGATTACGCAATTGCGTTTTCTACTGCTGAGATCGTTAGGATCAAAAATTCAAGTTCACAAACATCAGAACTTCTATCAAACAATTCGATCTCACCGCTCTTTCTGGCAACGATCGAAGCTACCGAAGAGGCTATATATAATTCCCTTTTCCAAGCGACTTCCGTGACCGGTATTGACGAACATACGGTGAATGCACTTCCGATCGAAAAGACAGTCGAGATCCTTAAGAAATATAACAAGATCAGATAGGTTTTCGATTGAACCGAAACTAAATCTGTGGAATAATCGTTCTATAATATGACCAGAAAGCGAAATAGGTCATTGTTCAGCAATTATGAGAGCTAGTGTACAAACAAAAGAAATTAGAGACGCGATCCTTGACGCCACTGATCAACTCCTAGCGCGTTATGGATACGGAAAGATGACGATCGACGATCTGGCAAAAGAGGTAGGGATCGGGAAAGGGAGCATCTATTTGCACTTTTCGAGCAAAGAGCAAATTGCGCTTTCCCATATTGATCGGATCATCGAAAGGTTGTGTGAAAGACTTGAATCGATTTCCAAAGAAGATATTTCGGCGGAGAAAAAGCTTCAGAAAATGCTTTTGATGCGCGTCACATATCGTTTTGACAGCGTTCAGCATTACACGCAAAGCATCAACGATCTGCTTTCTTCACTGCGTTCTAATTTGCTCGATCATAGAAAAATTTACCATGAAAATGAGGCAGTGATCTTTGGAAAAGTTATCAAAGAAGGGCAGGATAAAATGGAAATTCAAAGCGGAGATCCGCTCGAAACTGCGCATCTTTTCTTGCTTGCCACAAATTCTCTTTTGCCGTTTAACCTTACGACGACCGAATTAGGTGAGCGCAGCGATATTGAAAATAAGACACTGAAGATAGCAAACATATTACTAAAAGGAATAAAGAAATAATATTTGGAGAAGCAATAATGAAAAAGCTAAACTACATAGCCGCAGGGATCTGCGTTGGAATTATTTTTACGTTTTCAAATTACATAATTGTGGCGCAGGAAGTCAGGGATTTGAAGATCGATTCGGCCGCAAAAACTGAGGTCACCAGAAATCTCTTGGAAAATCTTAAGAGTTCGTATGTTTTTGAAGAAGTTGCAAAAAAGATGGTAGCGGATTTAAATACGCGAATTTCAAAAGGAGAATACGAAAAGATCGAAAGCTCCGTAGAATTTGCGCAAAAGCTTACCGATGATCTGCAGGCGATTAGCAAAGACAAGCATTTACGGGTTAGGTTTTCGCCAAATGTTATCCCGGTCCGTACCGACGTAAGCGAACCAACTGCCGAAGAAATAGCAGAAACTGCCCGTTTTCAAAGATCGGTAAATTTTGGTTTTGAAAAGGTCGAACGCCTAAACGGAAACATCGGATATATTGAGCTTCGCGGTTTTTTCTCGCCAACGCTTGGGAAACAAACAGTTGAGGCAGCGATGAGCCTTGTTTCAAATACTGACGCTTTGATCTTTGACCTTCGAAGAAACGGCGGCGGCGACCCGGCGATGGTTGCGCTGATCTGCTCATATTTGTTTGGCGACGAGAAGGTTCATCTCAATGACCTTTACTGGCGTCAGGGAAACAGGACGGTAGAATTTTGGACGGATCCAAAAGTTTCCGGAAAAAAATACCCCGCCAAAGATATCTACGTCTTGACGAGTGACCGTACATTTTCAGGTGCGGAAGAATTTTCCTACAATCTTAAGAACTTAAAACGTGCAACGATCGTCGGTGAAACGACAGGCGGCGGCGCACATCCGGGAACTTCGTTTCGTTTAAGCGATCATTTTGCAGCGTTTATTCCGCTTGGACGGGCGATAAGTCCGATCACGAAAACAAATTGGGAAGGAACCGGCGTAACACCCGATATCGCGATCAAAAAAGAGGACGCTCTCAAAAAGGCTTACGGAATGGCGCTTGAAAAGTCGCTTGCCAAACAAACCGATGAGAATCAAATAGCAGCCATGAAGCGTTTAATCATAGAAAACGAAATCAAAAATTGATCCACAGCATCCGCGCCGAAAAAAAAGAGTGAGAAACAACGAGCATTTGCTCCGCGTTTCTCACTCTTTTAATTTACAAACACTTTTCCGAAACTAGCTGCCGATCTTAAAGTAACCTTTATCAACAGAAGACCAGTTCATTGGGTCAAACAATTTTTCATTTAGCGGAACGTTTGTCTGAATATCCGTATATTCTTCAACGAAGGTGCGCTTTCCGTCTAAAAGAAACACCACTTCGGGCGCGATCCAGCCGCCGCCTTTAACCTTCTGATATTTATTAAACTGCGTTTCCTGAATGCTTTCTCCGTCCTTTCCTGCGGGCTCAATCATCTTCAAGAAAACAAGGTCTTTTTTATCGATCCAAACCTGCCGCGTTTTTATATCGCCTTTCTTTGCGCCGATTACATATACAGCCCGGCCACCCATTTTTTCTTCACGGAAAACAGTTAGGTCAAGTTTTAGTTCCTTGATCTGCCTTAACGTTGTTTCGACGGGCTGCCCGTAGACGTCAAAGCCAAAAACCATCAGCGGATGAACAGTATGCTGACTCCTCGCAATTTTGCCTTTATTTATATTGTGGAGTTCATCGTTGATAAACATCATTCCCATATTATTTTCAATAGGATCGAAATCTATCCGCAATTTTCCCGGAAGTGACATTGCTTCATACCAGATCGAATTCTGGATCGTGCCGTCCGGACGGTACTGCGTATTCTTCTGTACAAAAGTAAGCGTCTTATACCACTTTTTTTCGTACTTCTTGTGCATCGCCTTGATCACGTCTTCACCACTTGTGACCTTTGCTGCGAACACAGGAAGAACTGTCAATAAGATCGCTAAGACGACTACGTTTAATTTTTGCATTAATTTTCTCCGTTTTAAGTTCTAAAGAACTTCAATTTTTGCTATCGGGTTTGTCGGGATTAATTACGATAATAAACGGAGTCCGGTCAATAAGGTTTCGTTTTATCAGACAATTCGGGGAAGGCAAGATGCGCCAGTTTCATTCAAAATGAAGAAGTGTAATGGGCAGCGGGGGAGTGATTAGCGAGGGAGGTGGAATACAAATGTGACCGATTCGATTATACGAATCGGAAGGTCATTAATAATATTCTTTTACTTTTACGGATTGGAACAGTTCTAATAAAACTCAATAAGTACAATTATTTCTTAGTTTTATCCGCCGCAACGATAAGACTGCTGTACATTTTGGCATATAATTCTTTCGCCAAATCCGGATTTAACTCAGCAAGTACTTTATATTGAATCTGTGCCGATCCCCTGTCATTTTCGAGCAGATAAAGTTGTCCTAAAAGAAGTCGGGCCTCGGAATTTCGCGGTTCGATGCGAACTACTTGTTCGATTGCCCTTTTAGCCGTCCTGGCTTTTTTCAGTCGCATATAGATACACCCGAGATTGTAGTACGCCGAAGCAAAATCCGGCTGAAATTCGATTGCGCGAAGAAACAACTTGATCGCATCCTCGCTCCGACAAGTTTGGGCATATATCGCGCCGAGTTTGTTGTAGTCTTCGGCGTAATCAGATTTAAGTTCTTTAACTTTTTATAATGCCACGGCGGCCTCTTTAATTTTCCCGCTGCGATAAAAAGCCGCTCCGCGATTGCCGAATGCGGCCGCAAAATCCGGCCGTAAAACGATGGCTTCGCGGAGCAGTCTGATCGCTCCGTCAAAGTTCCCGATATCGTATAATTCAACCGCTTGATTGTTCAGTATTTCAGCATTCCCTTTGTCTTGCGTTGAGTTTCGGTCGGTTTGCGCATCAATCGAAGTTATCAATACCACCGCTAAAGTTATCGCCAAAATTACCTGGATTTTTGTCTGGATCGTTTTTTGCTCCTCGATTTCAACCATGAAAGTTTATGAAAGATATGCCTATCAACCATTTAATTGGTGTTTGAATATCGCAATCTTTAAACTATTCGCCAAATCTTTTATTCAGGGGAATTCGCCATTTTCCGGCTAATATTTCCCTCACATTCCATAACGCGACGTGAATGGGAAAAAAGGCTAAATAAACATTCTCGGTTCTCGCATCGATTCAAAAAAAAACGATTGACTCGTTACCTCAACAGGCATAATCTTAGTGGCACAAAGTAAGCGAAATGCGATGGATCGGTCCGAGCAAGAATCAGAGGAGATTACCGCGATGCTGCGCGATTGGAGCAACGGCAAAGAGGAAGCCTTCGACTCCCTCTTGCCGAGTGTTTACGACGAGCTGCGTCGGCAGGCCGCACGGTTTCTTCGCCGTGAACGTATCGGTCACACATTGCAAACAACTGCTTAGGTTCATGAGGCTAATTT
>JBGTEI010000191.1:0-5815 GCA_041747875.1 Pyrinomonadaceae bacterium
TGTAAGATGAACTATCTTCAAAAGCTTCACATAATCTTTTCATTATTTTTTCCTATCTTTTCTTAATAAACAGCTTACAACTTTTGAAAATAACTAACATCATTCGATCGCCTCAATTCTGTCGTTAAAAACATTGACCAATTTATGACCTTCGCTCAGATCAATTACGGAATCCCACATGCCAGTTAAAGCAGAGTGAAATTCACGCATTTTCATATTTCCAAAGCGGATATGAATTACTTTCGGCGGCGGTTCTTGGAAGATAATGCGGTTTGAGAAATCTGCGTCTTTGGTGATGATGGTCAGAACGTTTTCTTTTGCATACTCCCAGATCTGTTCGTCACTCCATTCATCATCAATGTTTGTCTGATGAATAAAATCTTCGCTGTTCCACAAAGAAAAACGGTAAGGCAGATTTACGTCAATAAGATATTTGGGCATGTTAGACGAAGGATTTGATCACGTAGTTGCGGTTCATTAAGTTTGTCGCAAATTCAAGGCAAGCAGAAATATCTTCGCGTTCAAGTGTCGGGTACTGGCTAAGAATTTCGTCAACGCTTTCGCCTGCACTCAAAAATTCAAGAATCGTTTGGACAGCGATCCTTTTGCCGCGAATTGTCGGCTTGCCGTTACAAATCTTTTCATCGATCGTTATTCTTTCTGAAACCACCTTCATAATGTGTTGGATTATATCACCATCTACGAAAAACCTTATAAGATTCCTATATAGCTAAGGCCTCCGAAGCGTTGGTCGTTGCACGGTCTTTTGACTCAAAATGGATCGATTTGAACATAAAATAATTTCACCACAGAGGCGCGGAGAAAACAAAGCGGAATGCGATCCCGCGTAAATTTGGTTCGATATTGTGATATTCTTTCCGAAATAAATATCATGTCCACGATCAGAAAATTCGAATATACAGATATTCTCGGTTGGTCTCACAGCCGGTACAACACGTTTTCGATGTGTAAGCGTAAGTATTTTTACACTTACTATGGGAAGTGGGACGAACCGAAGTTGAAGATCAGGATCAATACTCTGAAGAATCTCTCGAGTATTGCGCTTGAGGTCGGAAACATATCTCACAAGATAATTTGGAAAACGCTGCTGCGTCTGCAAAAGAGTTCGGATCCGATCGACAGAAAAAAGTTTTCAAACTACGCAAGACAAATGGCGCGCGGGATCGTGGCTTCCAAGTCGTTTATGGAGATCTATTATGAAGAGCTGAATGAAATCGATTTTGACGGGCATATATACAACTCGGTCGAAAAGGCGCTGACAAATTTCCTAGAAAGCGATCGGCTAGAATGGCTTTTGTCGGAAGCTCAGGAAAATAAGGACGAATGGTATCTTCCGAGTGAAGACGAGAACGACCGGGATTTTGGCGAGTGCCGGATCGACGGGATGAAGGCTTATTGTAAAGTGGATTTTTTGTTTCCGATCGGTGATGAGCTACATGTCGTTGACTGGAAAACGGGAAAGAAGGATGACCGAAAATACGGGGATCAACTGCGGGGTTATGTGACGTGGGTGGCGTTTCATTTTGAAAAAGAAGTTGATGAAATAAAGCCGACGGTCGCCTATCTTTTGCCCGAATACAACGAGGTTTCGGTCGAACTAAATGATATTGAGATCAAAGACTTTGCGGCAAAGATACGCAAACAAAGCGAAGAGATGTACGGCTTCTGCGAGGATAAAGACAAGAATATTCCGCTTCCTAAATCTAAGTTTCCACTTACCGATAATCGAAATATCTGTGAATACTGTAATTTCAGAGAGCTTTGCAACCGCGTTTAGCTATCCAAATAACGTCGGCTGCTCATCGTCCTCTTCCTCAAAACCTTCGGGATACCAGCGATAAACCTCAAGATCACAAAAACCTTTTTCGTTAAACTCCACGCCCTCGTCTTCAAGCATATTTTTCTGCAGATCGACAGCCATCGTAATTTTCGCCGTCGAGCAGCCGCCCTTCGCGTTGATCACCCTCTGCCACGGAACGTCCTCAGTATTTGAGGAGTTCATCGCATAACCGACCGTCCGCGCCGTGTATCCCTGCCCAAGAATTTCCGCGATCTGGCCGTATGTCATTACCTTTCCGCGCGGAATTGTTCGGACGATTTCGAAAACGCGTTCGCGATAAGTTTGTTCATCAACCGGCATATCGCGAATTTACCATATGCCGGATCGAGCCGCTACTAGTGGAAATATCTTACTTATTTTGCCCGCAAAATGATCTGCTTATTGTCGCCGACGGCGACGGTGAAATTGACAGTTTCGTAATTTCCTTTTTGCCGCCATCCTTCGATCGTGTAGTTTCCCGCAGTAAGCGGGATCGGCTTGCCGGTCATTGTGAAAACGCTTTGTTTTTTGTCTGCACGGCTCATAAAACTCCGATCGTCTTTGTCCCGCGAGCCGTCGCGCCGCTGATATATGATCGTTACATAACCGACCGGAACTTCGATATTTATCGTCTCCGATTTGTTGCGGATCGCGATCCCGCTTTTCTCAAACGGTGTCAATTCGTCCGGCAGACGCGCGTCGTAAACTCCGGGCTTAACCAATGCGCCATTGCTCATATGAACGTCATATTTCTTTATGCCCTTTTGCCAGAGCTCTGTATTATTCCGGAAGAAAACTCCCTTAGCCGCAAATTTTACAAAAACTCTTACCGTTCGGGCGAGTTCAAATGTAATTTCCTTTCGGCTCCCTGCAGAAAAACTTTCGGTAACAGAAACTTCGCCTGCGCCTCGCGGATTTGCGCGAAATTCGTATGTTCCTTCATCTATAAAAACCTCGTCGATCGGTCGAAACTTACCGATCTCTTTGCCATTTTGCCGGATCGAAATCATCGAACCGCGCTGCTGCTCGACCTGAGTGTCCTGAAATTTTGCTTTAACCCGTGGCGGCAATTGGACATCGACTCTGATCTGCGTTTCGCCGTTTGCAGCTACCGTTAAATTTTTTGTAACTGGGCGATAAATGTTTCCGTTGACCGTTTGCACGCCGGCTTCCAATTGATACTCGCCGGCTTCTATTTGAAACCGTCCGTTGCTCGAAACTTTATAAGCGATATTTTTACCCTGCAAAAGTGTTCCGTGAACTTTTACCTCTTTTCCTGCCGGATCAATTCCTTTTAAGACGAAACCACTCGAAGCCGCTTTATCACGTATCTTCTCAAGCGCATCCGCCAGATCTTTTGGTGATTGAGCATCGTGGTAATCAGTTCCGGCAGCATCTGAAAGGCATTTTAGAGCGTCTTTTGATTTTTCATCCAAACCAAACCCGACAACGTGGACTTTGATCTTTACATTTGTTTCGCGCCACTGGCGGATCAACGCACACGGATCGGCATCGCATGATTCGATACCGTCAGTTATCAAAATGATCTCGCCGCTTCTCGAGCCAAAATCCTTAAGCGCTTCCCGCAAACTGTACGTTATCGGCGTTCTCCCAAGCGGACTGATCGAACCTACAAAATCCCTCATCGGCTGAATACTCACAGTCGGGTTTCCAAAAGGAACTACCATTTCCGAATCGGTGCAGTCGTCTTTCTTTCTGTGTCCATATGCGCGAAAAGCAATATCGTATCCGGAAAAGTCGCCCGCAATAAAATCGCTTAAAACCTTTTTTGCAACATCGATCTTTCGACCTCCGCTTTTGAGCGTGCCCCACATCGAGCCGGACGCGTCAAAGATGATATAGATTGCGCCAGGTTCAGTCTCCGGCAATGTCGTAATTTCATCCGGTGATACGCGGTCGGCATTGGCGCCCGACGACCCATCGTCAGAATTCATATTTGCAGCATCAGAATTCCCGTCAATAACCCGTTCGCTTTTGGTTTGAAAATACGCACAGCTTGAAAATGCAAATATTATTAGCAGCGACAGCACGATTTCTAGGTTGATTTTCATAAGACTGGTCCGTTAAAAGGAATGTAGGCCTGTGGCTCATCCGATTCCACGAGTGTAAAGAATTGAGCAACTAAAAACCGATCCAATTCTCTGCCCCAAGAATAAATTTGAACAAAATTTTGGAACCCGAAACTGACGCAGGAATAATCCTACTTTCGCGAAGGAAAAACACCCTCCAGCGCAATGATAAAATGAACCTGTAAATATGGCTGATCTATATTCGTGCAGGGCGATGGCGTTTTTTCAGAGCTCCCGCCGGTAAGGACGACCTCTCGTGTTTCAAGTGTTTTATCCGATTTATCGATCTTTTCTTTTTTCTTGTGCTGACTGCAAAAGTACTTCATCTTTACCTTACCATTGGCGACTTCAAGAGTTTTCGGTTCGACGATATTTACAATTCCAAAATATGAGATATTTCCTTCGTTATATATTTTGTAACCGTTTTGTTTCGCATCTTCGCTTACAGGTATCACATATTCTTTTGGTTTATCCTGCGGGCCGTATTGCGAATACGAATTCGACGTAAACAAAATGACCAATGTCAGAGTCGCAATAACAAAAGACAAACTTCTTTTCATAGCAATTCTCCTCATTTCAGTCACGCTTTGGCGTACCGATCATAAAGACATCGACACCCGTCGTTTCGTCGGCAGCCGCAATGACCGCTAATAATAGATCCGTGGGTCACGCTCGATCGCACACTTCGCTTTTTGTTCTGCGTAACCTTTCGCGATGACGACCGTAAATGCAATCAACCCGATAATCTGCTTGCATTTAAGAACAAAGTTAAATTCTCCATCGAGCAACCCTCCGCCAAGCGGGTTTTTTACCCCTTCGATATTTATCAGGATCTGACCGCCGCCCAGTTCTTTGGTTTTATAGCCGTTTGTATCCGCACCCTCTTTTAAAACGATGTAAGCAAGCAAGATGATCACAGTCTTAACGCTGCAGACCGATCTCAGTTCGGATCGTCCTGCTTTAAAGACCGCCGACTGCCAAATTATCCTGGTAGAGTCAATGCATCGTATTACAACGTCGAAAGCACCACTGATCAGTTTGCCTTTGTTTTCTGCGCCAACGATCCTGACCATATCTTCGCCGCCCATTGATTTAGCATTTGCAAAACTATTCTTACCTTTCCCTTCCGTCATTGCGATCATATTCTCCGCTGCGATCAGATCGGGATCCGAGTGGTTCTCGTCTTTTGTTTTATTTTCCGGCTTTGCCTTGTCCGTTGGACGGACTTCGGATTTTCGTTCGGAAGTTTGAAGCAATACCACTCCCGGCATTGAAAGCGCCAGCCCGATGATCAGCGCTAAAGAAACGATTCCGTTGTGTTTGGCACGATGTTTTCTAAACATAATTTTTCTACTTATATTGATCTCAGACATATCCGTCGACATACAGGAATCGGGCATTATGGTACCGGTGTCCCAATGTGATAAACGTAGGCCCCCTTATTATTCTTGCGGCGAAGCATCAAACCCGCAGATCCGACGATGATCCGTTTCCCGCTGATCCCGACGCTTGACCCAAAGAACGCTATCAGCTCATCACCCGGCGGACGAATATTTTCCTGCGCAACCCAAACCGGCTTTCCATCAGCGATATTCCGGACAAAATGATAAGCGAGGGCAGTCGTCGGCAATGGTCTCCTTTCGCCAACTACAATGTTGTCGCCGCTAATATCCGCGGTCCAACCAAAGATATTTTTCTCATCCTTACCAAGATCGAGTTTTGCCTGCCGCGACCATTTATCGCGTTCGCGTGTGTAAATAAAGAGTGCGCCGCGCTCGCCGCCGTCTTTGTCTCCCTTATCTGATCCAACGATTACCAATGTATTTTGGTCGATCGTGACATTTCCCGAAACACCGAAACCCGTTGGACGTTCCGCTCCGTATTT
>JBGTEI010000192.1:0-1797 GCA_041747875.1 Pyrinomonadaceae bacterium
GGAGATGATCGCCCCGAGTTGGCTCATGAAGTTTTTTGGCTCTGTAAATTTGCCTTGACGCGCGGCCAGATCTTCAGCGATCGTTTCGCGCGGTGTCTTTTCGTCGTAAATAAACGGCACCGTTGCCCAGAACGCTTCTTCGGGCGTAGCAGCCGAGCCTCCCTGGAGAGCAAATAGAACCTCGGGTTTTGCGATCACGGCTTCACTCCCGCCGCAAAATGTAACCGTAAGAGAAAGAGTTTTCGTCATTTCGGGATAATTCAGGGCAAATTCCTGGGCGATCATGCCGCCCATCGACATTCCGAGAATTTGAGCGGATTTGATATTTTCCGCGTCTAGAACCGCTTTTGCGTCAGACGCCATTAGCGGGATCGAAAATGGTTCGTCGTTAAAAACTGTTTCGCCGGTGCCGCGGTTATCAAATATTATTACTTGGTATTCTGCGCTCAGAAACGGAAGAATGCGCCGCCATTCTTTGTGCGTGCCGCCAAGCCCCATGATCAGTAGGAGTGGTTCTCCCGTTCCGTGTGTTTCGTAGTGAATTTTAGTGTCGTTATTTTGAGCGTATGGCATATTTTTATAATTTTCAGCGAAAGAGTGCGAAATTTTTTATTATCCACAGATGAACACAGATAAACACAGATTTTTATCCGATCTTACAAATTATCCTTTTTCTATCTGTATGCATCTGTGTTTATCTCTGGAAAAATTCTGAGTCTTTCTCGCGGATATAATTGAATTCTTTATACCGAACCTACAAATGCTTTGCAAAATGGAGAAATTGTTATGAGTGAAAATCCTATAGATCTGGAACAAATCAAATTTGATATTTGCTGTGCGGCACGTCTGCTGTATCGGCAGGGGCTAAGCGTTGCAAATGCAGGGCATTTGAGTGTCGCGATCGATGAAAACACAATGCTTGTCAATCATTTCGGTCCGTCGTTTGCCACACTGAAACCGGAAAACATTATCCGAGTCGATTTTTCGGGCAAGGTTTTGGACGGTGAATTTTATGTAAATGACACTATTCGTCTTCATGGAATAATCCACCGTGAAAATCCACAAGCCCGGGCTGTCGCGCACACGCATCCGCCTGCGACCGTCACCTTTAGCGCATTTCGGATAGAACCTGAAATCTACGATCAGGAAAGCTGTATTTTGACCGACGACATCGGCATCATCGACGATGATTACGAAGGTTTGGCAAGCGAAGAAGAACGCGTTATGCCGATCGCAATTTCGTTAAAGGAAAGACCGATCGCAATTCTCCCAAACCACGGCGCGATCACGACCGGAGATTCAATTCAAATGGCATTTGTCAGGATGGTTTTGCTCGAAGGAATGATCGCAAGAAATCTTTCGGTAGCCGCGGCTGCCAGATCACTCGGACGCGAACCGGTCGCGATCTCGCGCTCTGCAGCGCGACGGACAAAGGACGAGATCGCTAAGATCCCTGCATTCGGACCACTGTGGAAAGATTTCTTATCCCGGTTGCAGCAAACCGATCCGGACTTGTTTGAAGAACCAAAAACTAAAACGGCAAATTAAAAATTATGAACGACGAAAAACTTATCATAAATTTGGAAAACGGAATCAAGCGCATTACTTTTAATCAACCCGAAAAAAGAAATTCGGTCGATGCCGAAATGACGGACAAACTATTTGACGCCATGCGTGAATCCGCCGCCGACGGAACGCGCGTTGTCATCCTGAGCGGCGCAAAAGATTCGTTTTGCGCGGGAGCGGACCTGGCTGTCCGGAGCGAGACAGAGATCGCCGAATATGATGTAACGAAAT
>JBGTEI010000193.1:0-3334 GCA_041747875.1 Pyrinomonadaceae bacterium
CTGCGGGGTGATTTGGATAATATAATTCTAAAGTCATTAAAAAGAGAGGTAACACGGCGTTATTCATCCGTCGAGCTGTTTTCAGAAGACATCCGCCGCCATCTCAAAGGCTTGCCCGTTACGGCACGGCAGGACACGGTTTTTTATCGCGCCGAAAAGTTTTTGCAGCGTAATCCGTTTGTCGTCGGATCGGTCGCACTTGCTTTTTTGATCTTGATCGGCGGAATCGCTGCCGTTTCGTGGCAGGCGCAGATCGCCAGCGCCGAACGTACCAAAGCGGAACAGAGGTTTAATGATGTTCGCACTCTGGCGAATTCATTTATTTTTGAAATAAACGAAGAGATCGAGAAAAGCCCGCTCAAAGCGCGGGAATTATTAGTTACACGCGCTCTTGAATATCTCGACAAACTCGCCGCCGAAGCCGATGGAAACTCGGATCTGCAAACCGAACTCGCCGCCGCTTATGAAAAGATCGGCAATGTTCAATCGGAAATTTTCAGGCCGAATTCGGGTAAGACTTCAGACGCACTGAAAAGCCATCAAAAATCTCTCAAGATCCGCGAAAAACTTTTTGCAGCCCAACCGAATAACTTCGATCGCGGATTCGAAACCACAAAAAGCCTGGCCAATATCGGCGACATTCTTTCGATGACCGGTAGAGTTTCCGAAGCTGCCGAAAGTTACCGCAAAGCGATCGGACGCGGCGAGAAATTACTCGCGATCGATAAAAAAAATATCGTTGTGCGGCGAGCTTTAGCAAGCAATTATGGAAGACTGGGTCAAGCCGTTTTACGAAGCGGTTCACTCGGAAAAGCATTGGAAAACTACACCAAAGCGCTCGAAATTTATGAAGATCTGCTTGAAGAAGATCCGTCCGATCCAAAACTTCAACGATCTTTGAGCATCATTTTTTCATACATCGGCTATGTCAAAATGGAGATGGGAGAAAATAAAGAAGCCGTCCGTTTTTTTGGGGATTCACTCGGCATTGCGAAAAAAGCATTACAAACTGACGCGAACAATCGGCAATCGCAGCGGGATGTCGGACTATCGTATTTGTGGCTCGGCGTGGCTTTGGGCGAAACTGCCGACAAGGAAAAAAGTATTGCCAATATCGAGCAGGCTTTAAAGATCCACACACAGATCTTTGAAGCCGATATAGAAAATTTAGGCGAACAAAACGGACTCGCTGATTGTTATCTCGAACTTGGTAAAGCGCTCGCGAAAAAGGCAGACGTTTCCGGAAGGGCGGATTCAATTTCTGCCCGACCAGACTTAAACAAAGCAATTGCTGCTTTTGAAACCGCGATCAAGAATTACGAAGCTGTCTGGCAAGCGGACCGTCAAAATTTTTCGGCACTGAGACAGATCGCATACACGCGAAGACAACTGGCGGATGCTTTCAGGCAAAAAGGTGAAACAGAAAAGGCGTTGCAAATTTTTCGGGAAACGCTTGCGTCTTTTGAAGAATTAACGCAAAAAGACGTAAATAATACAGAATGGCAACACGATCTAGCGCTTTGTCATTTGCGGATCGGCAAAATTTTGTCCGATGGCGGCGAACGGAAACAAGCTGTTTCGCATTTTGAAAAGGCTCTTCCGATACTCGAAAAACTTGCCGCCGCGTCTCCTGAAAATCTGAGGATAATTAAAGATATAACGACAGCACGGACAAATTTAGCGCACCTTGCGCGAAAAACATTGTCCGGCAAAAAGTGAATTGATTTTTGATTCCAATAGGATCGCGTAAGCAACTGCTGATCAATACTCTAAGCCAATTGCTTGATCTTTCGCCAAATCATTTTTCAATGAATGTGCTTCGATCTGTTAAATATTGGCTGGCGATCGTTTAATTAAATATTAGCCGGAAATTATGATCTACCGCGAAGGGTGAGCATAAAAGAATGTTATAAAAAACCGGCGTCCTTTCACACCAATAATCCGAATCAACAGTAAAAATTTACCAGATATATATAAATCCGATAAGATGAAGTTATTATATGGGTCAAGTTTTTCGAGCTTTATTAGCTTATCTGCAACTGTTGTAAATGAGAATGGCAAATTGTCAGACTAAGATGTGGTCATAAAGAATGATTTATTCTGAACGTTATAAAAAGGACCAACAAAATCAAAGCAAAAAATACAGTTCAAAAGGACGCTTCGCATTTACCCAAGTAACTTTGAGAAACTCTGTGCTCTACGCGAGCTCTGTGGTGTATAAAAAATTATGAAAACACTAATAAAAAACGGACGAATCGTAACGGCGGTTGATGACTATAAAGCCGATATTCTGATCGAAGATGGAAGGGTTTCGACGATCGGAAAATCGCTTGATATGGAAGTTGATAAAACCATTGACGCTACAGGAAGACTTGTCATTCCGGGCGGGATCGATCCGCATACACATATGGAATTGCCGTTTGGCGGAACGGCTTCTTCCGACGATTTTTGGACCGGAACGCGGGCGGCGGCCTACGGCGGCACGACGACAATAATTGATTTTGCAGTTCAAACAAAAGGCGAATCGATGATCGCCGGTGTCGATAAATGGCACGCAAAAGCCGAAGGGAAAACGGCGATCGATGACGGCTTTCATCTGATCACGACCGAATTTGAAGACAAACACACTGAAGAGATGTACAAGCTGATGGATGAAGGAATCACCAGCTTTAAGCTTTTTATGGCTTATCCGGGCGTGTTTTTGGCAGATGATGCAACGATCTTCAGGGCAATGTCAGCGGCTGGAGAGCGCGGCGGTTTGATCTGTATGCATGCCGAAAACGGAATTGTTATTGACGAGATCGTAAAACGCGCACTCGCACAGGGCAGAACCGCACCAAAATATCACGCCTTGACGCGTCCGACCGTTGCCGAAGCCGAAGGCGTTCACCGCGCGATCGCGATCGCAGAAATGGCAGAATCCCCTGTTTACATCGTCCATTTGAGCTGTACGGATGCACTAAATCAGGTGCGTGAGGCGAGAGATCGCGGGATCCCTGCATTTGCCGAAACCTGCCCGCAGTATCTTTTCCTTTCGATCGATGATTACGGCGAAGATTTTGAAGGCGCAAAATATGTCATGACACCCGCCTTGCGCGAAAAACACAATCAAGAGGAATTATGGAAGGGTCTCAAAATGGACGACCTGCAAGTAGTATCCACAGACCATTGCCCGTTCTGCATGAAAGAACAAAAAGAACTCGGAAAACACGATTTTTCGCTTATTCCAAACGGAGCCCCGGGCGTAGAAAACCGTATGTCTCTGATCTACAACGGCGGTGTTCACGAAAACAGGATCTCGCTAAACCGCTTTGTTGAGATCACCTCAACCGCC
>JBGTEI010000194.1:0-2171 GCA_041747875.1 Pyrinomonadaceae bacterium
GTCTTATTCGTTTTTTAGCTGATTTATGATTTGCCATTTAATAACCCCAAAAGTGATATTCGTTTTCTCAACGAAATTACAAAGTATAATGATTGATAATTCTTGTGTCAAGCGCGCAACAGGCTTGAATTTATCGTTCGAGACGAACTGCAACGGCATGCACAGCATCAACCAGGAGAACTGCGATCGGAGGATAGAATACCAATTCCGGATGGAGCTGATGCGAAAAGATCCTTGGCATCATCGCAGTTCCAAATGTCCCGAGTAAATTGCTGATCAAAAATCCAACTCCAACACTTACCAGTATTCCGCCAACTAGAAAAGTGACTGCAGTAAAACGTGAATAAGGCCGCGTCTCTTCTTCGAGCTCTTCGAGAAGCGAATCGTGAATATTTTCCGAACTATAAGTGTAGCGCTCAAACCCTGCCTGAAGGCGTTTCAATAGGTGCAGAATTCCAACGGCGAAAAGCGTGAGTAGAATTATCCTGCCAACTATCGAAGAATTGGTCCAAAAAAGCGGCTTAAAAATAACGACAAACCCGGAGGAAAAGAATAGCGCGACTACGGGAAAGATAATTTTCTGCATCGCCATGGACTCGCGTCTTTCATCGGCGATCATCCTGTCTATGATCGCGTTATAGCGCTTTTCATAGGCCATTTGGCGTGCCCGACGGGCATGCGGATTATCCGAAGTAAAGATCGAATCATCGCGTCCGCGGGAACGGTACTCATCTCTCAAACGGTCTTTATCGTATTCCGCACGCTTTTTCGGGTTACTCAAAACCCGATAGGCATGCGCGATCCGTCCAAATTCACGCGACGCTTCTTCATCGCCTTCATTTACGTCGGGATGTTTCTTTCGCGCAAGACGCCGATAAGCTGATTTTATTTCAGCTGTTGACGCATCATTCGTAACGTTTAAGTATTTATAATAATTCACAGCTGCAAATCATTTTGAATAGGATCGGTGGAGAGTAATAACAGAAAAACTTCCTGTGTTAACAGCAAAATTATAACATAGGAATTTTTGAGCAATTAAGTAAAACCTACTCGAGCTGGTCAATTTGCAGTCCGATCGGATATGCGCCGGCGATCTTTACAGTATCTATCAATTTTACAACCTGGCCGTACGAAAGTGTTTTTGGAGCTTTGATGAAAACGGTCTTTTGAATGCGATCTTTCGTCGCTTCCTCCGGATCGGCCGCGAGATTACTATTGATCACATTATTTCTTGTTCGTTCGGAAAAAACGCTGGTCAGTTTATCAATAAGTGAAGCCGGATCGTCTATCGTGCCCATTCCCGTATTCCCGTTAAGTTCAAGCGTCGAGTCTTTATTAATCCGGATTACGAGAGAGTCCTTCGAGTCGGGAATATCAGTTTTACGCTCGCTCGGAATCATCGCCTCAAATCGTTGTGGTTTAAGCGGCGAAATGACCATAAAGATAATTAGCAGTACAAGTAAAACGTCGATCAACGGGGTGATATTTATCTGCGGTTTCATAATTTCTCCTTTCCCGTTATAGACACGGCATAAGAAGAATTGTTCCGAAAATGCAAAAACCTTGCATTGCACTTTGAGGTACTAATTATTCATTGAAAGCGTTTAACATTGCTTTTGCCTTCAAAAGGCTCTCAAGATATTCACTCGATGGATCGCTGTCGATTACTATCCCTCCGCCGACATTGAAAACCGCAGTTCCTTCCCTTATCACCATTGTTCGGATCGCAACATTGAGGTCTAGTTTTTGATCAAAACCTTTATAACCGATCGCGCCCATAGATAAACCCCGATCGGCAGTTTCGAGTTCGTCAATTATCTCCATAGTCCGTATTTTTGGACAACCCGTTATCGAACCGCAAGGAAATACTGCTCGGATTATCTCTGAATATTCCAGAGGTTTTCGCAATTTACCGGTGATCGTTGAAACGAGGTGAAACATCGTCGGATGTTCTTCCAGACTGCACAGTTCATTGACCTCAACGCTTCCATATTCGCATATCCTCCCCAGATCATTTCGCAAGAGGTCAACGATCATCGTATTTTCCGCGCTGTCCTTTTCGCTCGTTAACAGCTCTTTTTTTAGGCGATCGTCCTCTGGCATTGAAGTCCCGCGTTTACGCGTTCCTTTGATCGGAGACGCGGTGATAGTTCCGTCTGAGATCGAAATTA
>JBGTEI010000195.1:0-2753 GCA_041747875.1 Pyrinomonadaceae bacterium
CTTTCTCGGTTCTCGCAACGAGTACACGGCCGAGCTCGCAATCCGTTATCGTATATTCGATCTTCATTCCCTCGCCGCCTTTTTTGTAGGTTGCCGGAGTCATTCCCAATTTCTTCGAAGCATTTTCGTAAAGCCTGCTGCTCGAACCATAACCCGCGTCGTACATTGCTTCCGTCACCTCGTTTCCCTCTTGAATTCCGTCTTTGAACCTTTCGATCCTTTTCGCTTCGGCATATTTTTTTGGTGAAATTCCGATTATCTTTTTGAATGTTCTTTGCAAATGCGCGGCGCTCAACCCAACTTTTTCGCCTAATGCCTCTAATGCCGTAATTTCGTCCCCCTCTATCAATTCACACGCTGCTATGATCTTTTGAACTTGCTCGTCTACGACGATAGTTTCCTTCGGTTTACAACGCAGACACGCACGAAACCCTCTTAATTCAGCGTCAGCGATCGAATCGACAAAATTTACATTTTCTCTTTTCGGGAGCCGCGCCGTACAAGAAGGTTTACAGAAAATCTTTGTAGAAGCTACACAGGTAAAAAATATACCGTCGAACCGTCTGTCATTCTGCTTCACCGCTTCCCAATAAATTTCTCTATTTATCATAATTTCACCACCAAAAACTGTCTCTTTTCTTTTGTGTTTCTAGCATCTTACAAACGCCAGGTTAAATCTATCCGAAAATTGCGGTAGAATTTAGATAATGATGAATGATGAACAAAACGCGATAGTTCTCTTTGACGGAGTTTGCAATTTTTGCAACGACTCGGTGAATTTTATTATCGAACGCGATTCGCGAAAGTATTTTAAATTTGCGCCGCTCCAATCCGAAATTGCAGAATCGCTGCTTGAAAAACACAATATAAATAAAGCGGATACCGATTCGGTTATCGTCATCGAAAATGACAAAGCGTATACACATTCGACCGCCGGACTTAAGATCGCAAGACAAATCGACGGCGCGTGGAAAGTGTTTTATATACTGATCATTGTTCCAAAATTTATCAGAGATGCTGGTTACAAACTATTTGCGAAATACCGCTACCGTCTATTCGGAAAAAAAGACGCGTGTATGATGCCAACGCCGGAGATCCGGGAGAGATTTCTGACTTAGAAGAATTTGCAATTGTCGATTTGACATTTGCGATCTGAAATCTGAAATCTGAAATCTGAGATTTGAAATCTGAAATCTGCCGATAATATAAAATTTGGCGAATCGCGAACCTCGTATTACGAACAACGAATTACGAATTACCAATTACACTATGAAAGCAATATGGAACGGAAAAGTTATCGCAGAGAGCGATAATACAGTGGTCGTTGAAGGAAACCATTACTTCCCGGCTGAATCTGCAAATAAGGAATACTTAGAAACGACCGAAACAAATACCGTTTGCGGCTGGAAGGGCACGGCGAGCTATTACACGATAAATGTTGACGGCAAAACGAATGTCGATGCTGCCTGGTATTACCCGGAAGCAAAAGATGAAGCCAAAAACATCGAAAATTATCTGGCCTTTTGGAAAGGAGTTGAGATCACAGAATAACGCCGGAGCGCGCATTGGAGCGCGGGCATCCCTGCCCGCACGAACGCAAAGCGTTTGAAACCGCCGGGTGTGTAGTATTTCCAGCAAAGGTAAAACTCATAACGTCTTTTTCGCGCTTAGCGCTCATTGCAGGCAGGCTGCCTGCGCTCCGAATAGAGAAATGTTTTCACTCGAAACCTTACAATTCAAACAGCTTCTGGAGCTGATCGCCCGCGGTGCCCAAACGCCGATGGGCAAGAGCCGTCTGCTCGATCTGCGCCCGCACACCAGTAAAATAAAGCTCGAAAGTGATCTCCTCGGTATAGGTGAAACAATAGGTTTAGAGAAGGCCGATGTATCCTGGAGTTTCTCAGAAATGCAGGATCCGTCAGATTCTCTTGCTTTGCTAAAGATCCGGAATTCGACATTAGAGCCAACTCTGCTTCGCGAACTTGCAAGCCTGATTTCACAGGCACTTTTCGCACGAACGGCGATCCAAGGTTCAAAAGATTCGGCTCCAACCCTTTGGCGAATCGTCGGAGACATCCCTAAAGACCTTTCGAAAACCGCCGAAAACATAAATAAAAAGATCCTTCCAAGCGGCGAACTCGATGATTCCGCATCGCCCGAATTAAGCCGGATCCGGCGTGAGATAAATTCCCAAAGAGCAAATCTCACACGATCGCTCGAAAACCTGATGCGCTCAAAAAGCGACGCAGTTCAGGACGATATCGTGACGTTGCGAAACGGCAGATTCGTTGTTCCCGTCAAGGCAAATTTTACGGGAAAGATCGGCGGAGTAGCACACGGAACATCCTCATCCGGCGCGACAATATTTATCGAACCTCTCGAATCGATCGAAGCAAATAATGAACTTCAGGTATTAAAAGCAAAGGAAGAAAATGAGATTCTACGAATTTTGTTTTCGCTTTCAGATCAATTGCGCCAGAATTTGCCTTCAATTGCGCTTGCCGCATCAGCGGTCGCCGAGCTCGATTTCATCAAGACCAAAGCAATCTTTGCGAAAAAGTTTAATGCGATCGTCCCAATGATCACCGATGACGAATCGCTAGATCTGCAAAACGCACGACATCCGCTGCTTGAAGAATCGCTGCGAAATTCGATCCCGCTAAGTCGCAAAGGCGCAAAGGCAGAAACGCGACCGTCAGGAAGCGTGCGAGAATCACAAAACGAGACGAATTCAGAGATCGTTCCCGTCAGCT
>JBGTEI010000196.1:0-14371 GCA_041747875.1 Pyrinomonadaceae bacterium
GAACCACGTGTGAAGAATTTCGTGTTCGGCAACAAAGCGTGCAAACGTCGGATCACCAAACGAACTGTCGTTTACCATCATCGGATATTCCATATCGGCAAATCCTCTGACGATCGTCGATTTGCTATATGGATACGGAACTCCGGGATAATTTTCCGAAGCCCAGCTCAATGAGTGTTTGCCGTATTCGACCATTTTCTCAAAATCTTTTGCTTCGATATTGTAGGCAGATTGAACGCTTGAACGTCGTCCGGTGGCTTTATCCACGACTACGCTGCCGGCGTCCCAGATGTAATTATCGCTGACGGCGACCGCGACGTCCGTAATATTATTCGCTTTCCATTTCCACGTAAGCCTGTCGTTTTGAAGAGTTACCGCCTTTTCTTTCATTTCGTCATGTGACGCGACGTGAATAATGTCGTTGCTTGTAAAAGAATCTTTCAAGCGTTTTGCAAATTTCGGCTGGAGCACTTCGTCCGCATTCTGAAGATCGCCGGTCGCCCAGACTACAAAATTCTTCGGTGCGGTAACTTCAAAAACATAGTTGTTAAAATCATTGTAAAACTCATGCGATTCCGTAAATTGAACACGATCCCATCCATCGATATCGTCAAAAACCGCAACGCGCGGATAAAAGTATGCCAGGAAAAACGAATTCTTGTGGATCATACCTTCCCGGCCGCTTTCTTTTGAAAGTTCATAATGCCAGCGGAATGAGAGTTTTAAGGTTTCTCCGGGGGCAACTTTTTTTGATAATCTGACGCTTTGAACCGTCGAGCGGTTATCCTTCCATTCTCTTGCGACGCCGTTTTCCTTAAATTCATCGATTATTATTCCGTCGGTCAAATAATCCTCGGAAGCTGCGCCTTCACGAGCTGCGCCTGGACGGTGTATATTCAACGTCAAACGGATCGCAGGTGATTCGATATCATGCGGACTGTTATTTTTATAGGAGATCTCTTCGCTGCCGGTAACAATTCGAGTTTCCGGATCGAGGCCGATGCTTATGTTGTAATCTGCTGTGTTCTGCCAGTAATTTTTTCCCGGCTTTCCGTCCATCGAGCGGGTGCCGTTTGCATATGCCATTTTTACATTTCGCGGCATATATAGATCCTGCGCGGTTAAGCCGATGCAGAATACAAATACGAAACAAAGAGCAACAATCTTTTTCATAATTTTACTTTCAATACTTTGGATTTGTTTAGAATACTAGTGCTAAAACGGCTTAAAGGAATTGTTTGTTTCGAAAAATTGTCTGATTTGTCTAGAGTCAGAAATTATGGCTGATAAGCTAAGTAAAAAAAATCTATATCTCTTCTGCAGTAAACTCGCGAAAAGTGATCCGGTTCTGGCAAACGTTTTCAGCAAGTATGGCACACCGCCGCTATGGGATCGTAAGCCCGGATTTGAAACGCTTGTGCATATCATTCTCGAGCAGCAGGTTTCGCTTGCGTCTGCTCTTTCTGCATTTAATAAGCTCAAAGAGCGGGTCGGTAATATTACGCCGGAAAATATACTAAAGCTCTCGGATGCTGAAATGAAATCGTGCTATTTCTCACGACAGAAAACGGTTTACGTCAGACATCTGGCGGAATCGTTGATCGAAAAAAGCATTGATCTCGATGTGATCGGGAAACTGCCAAACGAAGATGCGAAGGCCGAACTCGAAACGGTCAAAGGTGTCGGCAGTTGGACGTCTGATATTTACCTTTTGATGGTAATGCTTCGCACGGATGTTATGCCGAAAGGCGACATTGCACTCCACGCGGCATATCAGAAACTGCACGGTTTGGATAAGCGGCCGACGTCGGAAGAATTTCTTGAGCTAGCCAAAAAGTGGAAACCATATCGCTCAGTCGCGGCACGCCTTCTTTGGCATTTTTATCTAGAAGAGAAGAAAAAGATTTGATCGCTGACAAAAACTTTTATCGTTTGTATACGAAAGCCCTATAATACGAATCTGAACTATGCCAATTTACTTTTTACAGGTTGGAGGAGCAGTCTGGACCATATTTCTCTTTTTCTTCGTCTTTGCAGTTCCTGCGGTAATAATAGGCATTACTCTTTTTGTGCTTCTTACGCGAAATAAAAAGAATCGTGCCGTTTGGGGAAATGTGGCAAGATCTTTAAATTTTAATATGCCGCAGCCAAAGCAACTGCAGATGTTTGGCGAAATGGGCGGCTCCAAGATCAATGTTGCGATCCGTGTCGAGCGGAGTTACACCGGCGAACACACCAGGGTAAAGTTTTTTACATATTGCACTTCCGAATTTCGTCACCCTTTAAGATTTTTACTCGATATCAGCACCGTCAAATCATATGTTCCCGGTTCTTCAACTTTTAAGATCGGCCAGGCGAATTTTGATAAAGCGTTTGACGCAAAATGCTACGACGCGAATGTTTTGAGTCGGCTGCTGCTGTCAGATTTTCCTTCCGATAAAACGCAGAATTTATTTGGAGATCTGATGTGGGCGAAACAAACGGCCGGGACGATCCGTGTCACGGACAAAAGCGTTTATATCGAGCGCTCGGGACAGGTCAGCGATGAGAACGCACTGCGACAAATGATCGAAGTGACGGCACATCTTTCAAAAAGATTCGAAGCCGCGCGCAAATCTTTTCCGCTTACTGATTGGGAAACCAACCTAATAAATTCCTGGAAGAAATTTGCAGATCAGAACAGCCTCGTTTTTAATGCCGATTATTTTCAGATACAAGGGATCTTCCGTGGTGCGCCTGTTTTTGTTGAGCTTGAAACGGGAGACGGAAAATGGCAGACCGAGATAAAACTTAAATTTCCGCAGAATTTGGCTATCGGGTTTAAGCTTATGCCTGAAAATTCAGTTCATAAGGCGCTGACATATCTTGGAGTTCAGGATATCGAAGCGGGGATAAAACAATTTGACGATCTATTTATAGTAAAGGCAAATAATGTAGAAGCTGCAAAATGGAAACTCCAGCCGGATCTGTGCACTAAGTTGATTGCAATAAACAACAATGCTTCTACGATCGCGATCGATGACAGCGAATTTTCTGTTGTTTACAATTCGGTACTCGGTGATCCGCAGATCCTGAAAGAAACACTTGACGCAATTTCTTCGGCTTCGGGAATGCTGATCCGGTAATTTTCCGTGCAAGGTTGGCGGTTGGAAGCGTTTTTAAATTAGATCAAATTTCAGTATTTCCAAATTATGTTAAAAACAGTCTTGATAATTTCGCTTATTTCATTCGCAGGCTTTGTACATTCAAATTCTTGCAGTAATGCTCCGATCGAAAATTCCAATTATCAACCTGTTCCAAAGCAGGACCAGATCGCACCGGAGGCAAGCGAATCGAACGAAAACGGATCAACATCGGCAGATCTCATTTCGATCTCCGAATTAAACAAGCAGAAACCTGAAAATGGAACTTTTGAAACAAAGGGATTTATCGCGAAAGTTTTTACCTGTCCGCCTTGTCCGCCGGGCGCACAGTGCAAACCCTGCATGAAAGATAATATTGTTATCTCGGAGGAAAAGAAAACCTTGGAGAACTACGATATCGGCCATACCGAACTGATCATATTTACCAACGAAGATAAAAAATACGCGGTCGGTGAGCAATATGAATTTAAGATCCGTATTACGGAAAATAAAACGACCGCGTCCGAATTAAACGACATTGAATTGATCAGCTCAAAGCGAATAAATTAAATCACTCTACGCTCTAGTTGGTGCGCTGAATGCTGACAAATTCGGGATCAGATGTTTATCAACCGGTGACGAACCACCGGAAGAAACATGGCGGATCGTGCCGACCCGCTGCATGCCTAACGCTACCAGATCTAAAAGATCGAGCGCTTCGCCGGGTACGACATAGTTAACGACCCTTCCGCTGTTTATAAGTCTCGGAAGCAAATTACCGCCGAGGAATCCGGTCAAATGGAGCGGTGCAGGATTTATCGTCGCTGCTTGCTTGAAATTGTGGATCGATACATAACTCGCCAGCCCGCCGCCCAACGAGTGCCCCGTGACAATATCGGGATTTACAAATGTTGCGTGAATTCGTGCGAGGATGTATTGACTGGAAAATCCTAGCAAACCCTGCTGTATGTTATCGCCCCAATCCAAAATATCGTCCGTTCCGGAAAACGACAGTATCTTTTTGCCGGCGGGCGACATCACGGTTACCGCGCGGTAGCTCCCTTGTTCATAAACGCTCGTCAGATTCCACGTTCCTGATGCAAATCTCCAATTCCCTCTGGTCCCTTGTCCCGCGTAAGCAAGCCAACTTAGCCCAATTATATCTTCGTATGATAAACCCCATGCGCCTTGTGTTGACATATTTCTCTCCTAATTAATTTTATTTGTATTTTTACCAACGTGGTGACGCCGTCCGCCCGGTTTTTTGCCGATAAAATTATTCAGCATTTACCCGCCAGAGCAGCGACCTATCGAGTTGGCGGAAAATCAATGTTAACTCTCCGGGCGAATGATCCGTCTTTTTACAGGCGATGACAGTACGATCGCAGTCGTTGTGATCCCGTAAGGAGTCAGCTTGTCGATTATAGTTTGGAGATGCTCGATCGATGCGACCGCTATTTTCATTATAAAAGAATCGCCGCCCGTTCCGCGGTGACATTCCAGCACTTCTTTCGAATCTTTTACCGTTTCCACGATCTTCGAATAATCAACACCGGTGATGCTCATGCGGATAAATGCCGTAACGGGTAAACCGACCTGTGCCGTGTCGATCTCAACTCGATATCCCGTGATGATCTTCGCGTCCTCCATTTTCTTGACGCGTTCGATGATCGCCGGCGTCGTTAAGCCGATCCTTCTACCCAATTCGGCGTAGCTGATGCGCCCATCTTCCTGGAGTTCGACAAGTATTTTCCAATCTATTTCATCAATCATTTTAGTTTGTAAAGCAATTTAAGGTTTATACCTTAAAAGTTAAAGCAAAAGGTGTCCATAAACAAATGTTGCCCATTCAAAATTTTTGCCAAACCCTTTAAAATGTATAATGTAAGGTAATTAAAATATGGAGAAAATGATGCCGTTAGAAACTACTCCCGGGACAGAATCCGAATTTGAGGTAAGCAGCTTTGTGATAAATGACGAAGACCTGCCTGCATTTGAAGATATGCCCTTTGAAGATATTGAAGAACTTCCGCTCGAGCACCCCGGCGCGAAAGACCCGGAATACCGTAAGCGCAGAGATTATATTGCGAGCCTTTCAAAAAAATTCCGTGAAACGGGTGAGATAACTGACGTTGATTACAATGAAGAAGAACAGAGCGTCTGGCGCCATGTAGCTGGAGAACTCGAGGAACTTCATAACGCAAAAGCATCGCCGTTTTACTTAAACGCAAAGCAAAGTCTGGGAATCAGCAACGATAGAATTCCGCAGCTTTCTGAAATGAATAAGCGCCTTCATGAAACGACGGGTTTCAGACTTGCACCGATCGAAGGCTTGGTAAATACGCGCGCTTTTTTGAGCTGGCTTTCGTGGCGGACAATGCTTTCAACCCAATATATACGTCATCATTCAAGGCCCGGCTATACACCGGAGCCCGACATCGTTCACGAAGCGATGGGACATATTCCAATGTTTACAAATCCTGATTTTGCAGACTTCTCGCAGTACGTCGGTCACGGAGCCCGGCTCGCAGATGATAAACAGCTTGAAGCGCTCGGAAGGATCTATTGGTTTACGGTCGAGTACGGGTTGGTCGAAGCGGACAATGATATCAAGGCGTTCGGCGCCGGTTTGCTTTCCTCATTTAAGGAACTCGAGCACGCATTTTCAGACAATGTCGAAAGACGTCCTTTTGTGTTGGAAGAGGTCATCGAGCAGGATTACACCTATTCAGAAATGCAGCCGCTTTTGTACATCGCGCCGTCGTACAAATTTTTGAAGGAAGAGACGCGGCGGTATATTGAAACTTTTAAGAAGTGAGCAGCTAAAAGGCAGAAACGCGACAGTGATGGAGCGTGTTTACGGATGTGTGGGGAAGTTGGGAATTAATTGAAAAGGCGAAGTAAGAATATTTCCCGCAAAGTCGCAAAGGACGCAAAGTTTGAGCAGGCAGAATCCGGACAGTTATGTAGGGCCCCTGTGGTCAACGCGCGGTGAAATCAAAGTATTTGCCCGCGAATAAGTGAGAACCGCGACCGTGAAGGAGTGGGTTCGTGGTGATCTCCGGTATCCGACCAGAAAATCGGAATTATAACCGCAAAGGACGCGAAGAGCGCAAAGGGATTTTTTGATAAGACTTAGAGGAAGGCTCGTGCTTGCATGTGAGCGGGCCAACAAAAGAAACCATTTTGTAACTATTAGATCGAGGCAATTATGACAGACGAAAAAAATCCACTTGGATTAAAGAAGATTCATCACGTAGAGTTTTACGTCGGCAATGCGAAGCAGGCGGAGTTTTATTATCGAAAGGCGTTTGGTTTTTCGCGACTCGCTTATTCCGGACTTGAAACAGGAAACCGGGAAACGACGAGTTACGTTTTAAACCAAAATCGGGTCAACTTTGTTTTGACGACGCCGCTAAATCCGGAACATCCGGCAGCCGAGCATATAAAGCTGCACGGCGACGGCGTTCGCGATATCGCATTTCTCGTTGAAGATGCGGATCATGCTTTTAACGAAGCGGTAAAACGCGGCGCAAAAGCTGTAACAGAGCCATTTGACTGGAATGATGAAAACGGCTCCGTTCGAAAAGCTGCGATCCATACATACGGCGATACGATCCATTCGTTTATTTCATACAACAACAATAATGGACATAACTACAGCGGCGTTTTTCTTCCCGGGTTCGCCGAACAAAAGGTCGAAGGCGAGGATGTAGGTATTGTGTTGGTTGACCATATCGTCGGCAATGTCGAGCTCGGCAAGATGAACTTCTGGTGCGATTTTTACCGCGATGTAATGGGATTTGAGCGCTATATCACCTTTGATGACAAGGATATTTCAACCGAATATTCGTCGCTGATGTCGATCGTAATGTCAGACGGCGCACACAACATCAAATTCCCGATCAACGAACCCGCAGAAGGAAAAGGCGGAAAATCACAGATTCAGGAATATATCGATTTTTATCGTTCGGCAGGCGCACAGCACGTTGCGCTTTTGTGCAAAGATGTTCGTTCAACTGTCAAAAAATTGAAAGCAAACGGCATTGAGTTTTTGAGCATTCCGGATAATTATTACGACCATTTATTAGACAGAGTCGGCGATATTGATGAAGATATCGAAAGTTTGAAAGAACTAGGTATCCTGGTTGATAAAGACGACGAGGGTTATTTACTTCAAATTTTCACAAAACCAGTTGAAGATCGCCCGACAGTTTTTTACGAGATTCTCCAGAGAAAGGGCTGCAAAGGATTCGGGAAAGGAAATTTTAAGGCATTGTTTGTTTCGATCGAAGAAGAACAAAGAAAACGCGGAAATTTGTAAGAATATCAGCCCGCGAATTACTCAAATGGCACAAATAAAGAAAGAGTTATAAAATTGATCTTTATTCGTGCTGATTCGTGTAATTCGCGGGCAAAATCTTTTCTATGAATAAAGAACTAAAGTATCAAACAGGCTTCGGCAATGAGTTTGCGACAGAAGCGGTCGAAGGCGCGCTTCCGGTCGGGAAGAATTCCCCGCAAAAAGCTCCGCTTGGGCTCTACGCCGAACAACTTTCAGGCACTGCATTTACCGCACCGCGCCATTTAAATAAACGCACGTGGACATATCGGATCCGACCTTCGGTTCTTCACAAACCGTTTCAGCAGATCCCTCACGGATTACTTCGCAGCTCACCTTTTGACGAGATCGTGACAACGCCAAATCAATTGCGTTGGGATCCGCTTGAAATGCCCTCAGAGGAAACCGATTTTATCGACGGCCTGACAACGATCGCCGGGAATGGTGATCTTTATTCGCAAAATGGAATAGCTATTCACATCTATCGCGCAAATAAAGATATGACCAACCGCTATTTCTATAACGCCGATGGTGAAATGCTGATCGTGCCCGAAAAGGGACGGATCGGAATTTTGACCGAACTTGGCCTGATCCAGGTAGGTGCGGGTTCGATCGCCGTTTTGCCGCGCGGATTAAAATTTAAGGTTGCGCTCGGCGACCCGGAGGTCCGCGGTTATATTTGCGAAAACTACGGTTCACAATTTAAGCTTCCCGATCTGGGTCCGATCGGTGCAAACGGACTGGCGAATCCGCGTGATTTTGAAACACCTGTCGCGTGGTTTGAAGATGAAGAAGGTGAGATGGAGATCGTCGCAAAGTTTGGCGGAAATCTTTGGCGTTCTGTGACAGATCATTCGCCGCTTGATGTCGTCGCCTGGCACGGAAACTACGCGCCCTATCGTTATGACCTCAAGAAATTTAATACTTTAGGTTCTATCTCTTTTGATCATCCAGATCCAAGCATATTCACCGTTTTGACATCGCCATCTGCCGAACAAGGCGTTGCAAATTGCGATTTTGTCATCTTCCCTGACCGTTGGCTGGTAGCCGAAGATACATTCAGACCACCTTGGTATCACCGGAATGTGATGTCTGAATATATGGGTTTATGCTACGGTCAGTACGACGCAAAAGAAGAGGGCTTTGTCGCCGGAGGCGGTTCGCTCCACAATCAAATGTCGGCGCACGGGCCCGATCTAGATGCGTTTGAAAAAGCTTCGAACGCCGATCTAAAACCGCAAAAGCTGGAAGGTACAATGGCGTTTATGTTTGAATCGCGCTATATAATTCGCCCGACAAAATTTGCGATGGAAACCGACGCACTTCAACCCGATTACACAGAATGCTGGCAGGGGCTGAAAAAGAATTTCAACTCGTAGAGGATATTCAGAACCTAAGCAAATATCGATTCTTGTCGTCGAGGATGACAAACATAATAGCCTAGCGAGAATCGCTAGGAAGAAATTAAATAACCCGTCGCTCGCTGAAAGTGAATTACTGATTCGGGGCATGTCCGACACTTTCAGCGTCGAGAATCCTGCGAGATCCGTGTCCTAGCGATTCTCGCTAGGCGGCGAAGCGGTGATGTTTGTCACCGTTGGCGACACTTATGATTTTCCTAAAAGTATCTATTGTAAATGCAATCCGTCCATGTTTTTAACCGATTAAAACCTTTGGTGTTTCAAACATTCCGCGGTTTGTCGTAAAATAATAGCTTCAATGACAAATACAATCCCAATCCCAAACGAAGCCGTTCGACTGCTCCTGTCAGGAGTAGTGGATTATGCAGGTCTCTTTCCGCCTTCAAAACTCTCAATGCCCGAAGCTGTCTTAAATTACGCGATGTATAAAAACAGTAACTACAACTGGATGCTCGGGCGTTTTATCCTTCCGGTTGGCAGATTGGATGAATTCCTCGAAAGCGCAAAAGATTTTTTTGCGCGCGACGCAAAAGGCGCGTGGCGTTTGAGCGTTATCGCTAGCGACAATATTTTTGAAACAGTCAGACTTGTCGAAGATTTTAATGCAAACAACGCGCCCGGCGTGATCTGCGATACCCTTGAGATAAAGGTCGATTCGCAGGAAGAGATCGTTACTTTTACAAATGCGATCCCGTCCAATTTTACAAATTATTTTGAACTTCCGATCGATGATGAATTGCCCGATCTCGTTGCGACGCTCGCATTAAACGGGCAGCGGGCAAAAATTCGTACGGGAGGAATTACGCCCGACCTTTTTCCAAAAACCTCTGCGATAATTCGATTTATCAGAGCATGTCTTGCGGCAAACGTTCCGTTTAAGGCCACCGCCGGACTCCATCATCCACTTCGCAGTTTTCAGCCTCTGACATACGAAGCAAATGCGCCAAAAGGAACAATGCACGGATTTTTGAATGTATTTCTGACGGCCGGATTTGCGCGGGAAGGGTTTAAGCCGGAAGTTTTAGAAGAAGTGATGGAAGATGAATTTGCCGAAAGCTTTGATTTTCACGAAGGCGGCGTTTCATGGCATCAGGATTTTATGTTGACCACTCCACAGCTTTATCAACTGCGTGAAAATGGAATTATCTCATTCGGATCGTGCTCATTTGATGAACCGATCGCGGACCTTGAGAAGATCGGAATCTTATAATTAATAGTTGAAAATGGATAATTGATAATTAAAGATTATCCCTTATCAATTCTTCATTATTAGTTATCCATTTTCCACTATCCATTAAACAAACTTATGACATTTGAAATTAACGAAACACACGACAAGAACCTTAAAAGCTGGATAGAATCGGCAAATGATCCGAAAACGGATTTTCCTATTCAGAATTTACCAATATGTAGTTATCGAAGAAAAGATACTGATGAATTTGTCCGGTTGGGTGTTGCAATCGGGGATCACATCTTTGATCTTTCTCTGGCCGACCAGGCGAGACTTTTTGATTCCTCAGGCGGAGCCTTGCCGATATATACAGAAGGCGAAGCTACGATGAATATTTTAGAAGTATTTGATTTTGAAACTATCGAATCAAATGCGTTCCGCGTAAGGATGCAGCAGCTCTTCCATGAAAGTGCCAGCGAAGAAACCAAGGAAACGATTGCGCGATGCCTTATTCCTTTAACAGAAGCCGAATTTTTTCCAGCTTTTGAGATCTGCGACTACACAGACTTCTATTGTTCTATCTATCACGCGACGAATGTCGGCAAACTTTTCCGTCCGGATAATCCGATCATGGAGAATTACAAATGGATCCCGATCGGTTATCACGGACGCGCTTCGTCGATCGTTACGTCGGGCACAAATTTCAAACGCCCGAAAGGTCAGAATCATTCAAATGCTGATGCGCCTCCGGTCTATATACCGTCAAAAGCATTGGACTACGAAATGGAAGTCGGATTCTTTGTCGGCAAATCCAATGAACTCGGCGATACGATCGATATAAAAGACGCGGAAGATCACATTTTCGGTTTGTGTTTGGTAAACGATTGGTCGGCGCGCGATATACAGGGCTGGGAATATCAGCCGCTCGGGCCGTTTCTTGGAAAAAGTTTTGCAACGACGATCTCGCCATTTGTTGTAACAATGGAAGCACTTGCTCCTTTTCGAGTTCCCGCTTTTGAGCGCGAAGAAGGTGATCCGCAGCCGCTGGAATATCTTGCAGATGAACAAAACGAAAAACTCGGCGGACTCGATATAAAACTCGACGTTTATATTCAGACAAAGAAAATGCGGGATGACGGCGACGAACCGCATCGTCTCTCGCGTTCAAACTTAAAAGACCTCTATTGGACGATCGGACAAATGCTCGCGCATCACGCTTCAAACGGCTGTAACCTCAACGTCGGCGATCTGATGGCGACCGGAACCGTTTCGGGCAAAGAAGATTCCGCGCGCGGCTGCCTGCTTGAGATGACAAAACGAGGCGCCGAACCGGTCGAACTTCCAAATGGCGAAACACGTAAATTCCTCGAAGATTACGACGAAATAATTATGAAAGGCTTCTGCGAACGCGAAGGTTTTAGAAGGATCGGTTTTGGCGAATGTCGGGGAATGGTACTGCCGGCTGAATAGTGACGCGATGATTTTCAAACGGTTACACGATCATCACGACAATCGTTATGTTTTAACGACCGTGAAAAACGTTGATCGGCAGGAAAACTTAGAGAAGGTGCTCAAAGACTGAGATTTGTAGCTCTTTTTTGTTATCGAAGTTTTCGCTGCTATGAGAAAACCTTAATTAGTTGCCATCGACGCGACCGCTTTTTTTAGACTACGGCAAACTCTTTCAATCGCTTCATCCGTCAATTCGGCGTACATCGGCAAAGACAAAATTTTGTCCATTTGCGCCGATCCAACCGGAAAATCCGCCGATTCGTACCCCAACCCGCGATACGCTTCAAGAAACGGAAGTGCCGTTGGATAATGAAGTCCTGTTTCGATTCCGTCTTCGTTCAATTTTGCGATTATCTTTTCGCGATTTTCTACCCGGATGACAAACAAATGATAAGTGTGTCGCGAATATTCCGGAGCAGTTGGAGTGATCAAATCGCAATCGGCTAAAAGCTTATTATAAGTTTCTGCGTGATCACGGCGCGCATCAAGCCAACTTTCAAGGTGCGGTAATTTGACAGATAAAACTGCGGCTTGGATCCCGTCCAGACGGCTATTCCGACCAATTAAAGTATGCCGATTTTTTGCAAATTTACCGTGGTTAGCAATTAAGCGCGCTTTTTCCGAAACTGAGGTTGAATTCGAAACGATCGTGCCCGCGTCGCCAAACGCTCCGAGATTTTTGCTCGGGTAAAAGCTAAAAGTCGCCGCATCGCCAAATGTTCCAACCCTCTTACCCTTGTAAGTTGCGCCGTGCGATTGAGCGCAATCTTCCAAAACTTTCAAATTATAGGTTTGTGCGATAGCCATAACGTCATCCATTTCCGCAGGCAGGCCGTAAAGATGAACCGGGATAACTGCCTTTGTTTTAGGCGTAATTTTTGCTTCAATTTTGGATGGATCGATGTTGTATAAATATTCGTCAATATCAACAAACACAGGCTTCGCCCCGATATTACCGACTGCTTCAGCAGTGGCAAAAAAGTGTTTGCGGGAACTAATACCTCGTCGCCTTCCCCGACTCCAATCGCCTGCAAACCGATTTCCAAAGCGTCCGTCCCGTTTGCAACCGCCACGCAGTGATCAACACCGATATATCCGGCAAACGATTCTTCAAATGCCCGAGCGTATTTTCCCCCGATAAACGCAGTTTCGGAAACAACCGTCAAAATTGCATCGTCAAGCTCTTTCTTTAAGCTCAGGTATTGGGATCTTAAATCAACAAATGGTATTTTATTCAACATGATCACCTCATTACCGAACTGTTTTTAGGTTTCATTGTTACCCAAAGATGCCAGCCAAGCCATTTTGCCAAGGGAAGCAAATTCACTTTTAATGGTGGTGCGTGTATAAAATCCTGGCGTGACTCAGTCAATTCAAATTCTGAAAAATCTTTTCTAACTTCCGCCAAATCGTAAACTTTTGAATATGGATTAAACGGTCCGTCGGTATTAACGCTGACGAAATTTTCCATTTTCAGATAATTCCAAATCCCCTTTTCTCGGGCCTGATCTAAATGGTGTTGATAAATTCCGGAAACTTTTAGGTTTAGAAAATAGATCAGAAGTAACCCAAATCGGCGGATCAGACCAATTGAAACTAAATAGTTCAGCGATTTCTTAGCATAAACCATGACGATCAATTTTCCATCCGGGCTTAAAACCCGAGTAATTTCGCGTTGTACCTGGTCGATTTGAGGAATGTGATGCAAAACGCCATGGCTAAATACAATGTCAAAGCGATTATCAGCAAATGGCAGATCAAGGGCCGAACCTTTTTTAATTTCTTCAAATGGCAAATCGCGTAACAAAAAACGCATTTTTACCCGTTCAACTGATTCGATAGTTAAATCGATGCCCGAATAGATTCCACCATGTTTGATGATCTGCTCTGCATCTGCACCTTGCCCAAGTCCAATTTCTAAAACTTTTTTCCCGCTGAAATCAATCTGATCAAGATTTTTCAGAATACGGGATTCTTTCCGGTAGCGAAAAGCATCGTACCGCACAAAAAAATCCTCGTAATCCTTTTTGGATTTATCGGCGAGATCACCCACCAATTCCGCCCCACACGGATTATTTTGCCGGAACTCTTGTATCTCTTCTTTCATTTTCAAATTGTCGGGAGTTTTTCTAAAATTAAGTTTCTCGAGTATTTAGTCATCAAGAGGGTTGCCCCAAATGTCAGTGAAACAATCACGCCAAGCTGAATAATTACAATTGGCTGTGATGTATTGTAAACAAAGAAATATCTTCCCAAAAATCCAATTACTGCCGCGCCGGTTAGCGGCAAACTAACATCTTGCCAAATCCATTTCCACATCTGGTCATGTAAAATTCTAAGGTGCATCAGCGGAATGAGAACCACAATTGGTATTACATTAAAAATAATTACGGAAACTGCCGCCCCGATTGCCCCAAAACGAGTTGCGAGTAAAATTATTGAAGGAACGGAAACGATAAATGTAACCAACAGGATGTTAAAATAAAGCTTAGTCCGGCCAAAAGAAAGCTCGAGTGCATACGGAATAAAAATAAAACTGTTGACGGCATATCCAATCGTCAATAAAGTCACGTAAGGCGCAACATTGTAGGCCGTTTCGGCATTCTGCTGCCACAAGAAAACGATCTCTCGGGAAAAGAAAATCAACATTTAAGGCTAAATCCAATCCGTTAACGGCGTGTTTTAAGATTAGACATCGTGAGTCATTTAGATCCAACGACTCTACTAAATGCGAAATTTCCGACCTCTGCTCATTAGTTCGGGGTAAAATGATCGTAAAAACCCTTTCGTCGCACAACAGATA
>JBGTEI010000197.1:0-9269 GCA_041747875.1 Pyrinomonadaceae bacterium
CCCAAACGCATTTATGCCCAAAATTTCAGCTTGAGCCACAGATTCAGTTTGTCCTTCAATACTACTCAATTGATATGCAACCTCTAAATAATTTGATTTGTGGGAATCGGAGAGCGGAAATACTCGCTACATAATTTATAACCTGAATTGCTCTATTTAGCAACATAAATATGTATAACAATGTTTTTACCAATGTTAGCGCCCCATAAATAAACCCACCCATTTTGTCCGTCTTGAATCGCTTTGGCCGGAAAGTTATATTTAATTATGAAAATTTTGTTGGCAACTACCAACGACGGAAAAGTAAAAGAACTGCAGAAAAACTTTGCAGAGCTCCCTTTTGAGTTGCTGAGTCTAAAAGATTTCTCCTTGGCCGACGTAAAGGAAACCGGAGCAACTTTTAGAGAAAACTCAGCGCTCAAGGCGTCATCATACGCACTCCAAACAAATTGCTGGACATTAGCGGATGATTCCGGTCTTGAGGTCGCTGCATTAAATAATGCCCCGGGGATCTATTCTGCGCGATTTGCAGGGCCTCAAGCGACGGACTCAGAGAATACTGAAAAACTGCTTTTTGAGTTATCACAAACTAAAGATAGACAACGACTTGCGCGATTCGTGTGTGATATCAGTATCGCAAATAGTTCCGGTCAAATTCGATTTTCGGCGAGCGGTATATGCAACGGCTCCATCGCTCAATATCCAAGAGGTACAAATGGTTTTGGCTACGATCCCGTTTTCATTCCAGAAGGAATGGAGAAAACATTCGGTGAACTAAATGATCTGGTAAAACAAGAATTTAGCCATCGCGCAAAAGCTCTAAACCAAATAATTACTTTTTTGTCTGATTTTCCTCCTTCCTAGCTTGACCAAATGCATATTCGCCTATAGAATTCGGGTTTTGGTCGCGTTTCATCTACGAAATGGATTAAAAAATCGGGGCGTAGCACAGCCTGGTAGTGCGCACGGTTTGGGACCGTGAGGTCGGATGTTCGAATCATCTCGCCCCGACCATCTATAACAGTAATTTGTTTAGATAAAATGCCCCCTCTTGCCGTTTGCATTTTAATGACGGTTACTCGTAAATACTAAATTAGTTTTTGAAAACATAACTTTTTGGAGGTTAAAATTAACTATGGCTCGTTTGACACAAACTGAAATCGTCGGTCACATGGCTGACAAAACAGGCTTGACAAAAGCCCAGGCTAAGGAATTTTTCAACACTTTATCGGCACTTGCTATGAAAGAGGTAAAGAAGAGTGGTGAATTCACGATTCCGGGATTCGGAAAACTCGTAAAGACCAAGCGTAAAGCACGTACAGGTCGTAATCCAGCTACTGGTCAGCCGATCAAGATCCCAGCAAAAACAACCGTTAAATTCCGTGTTGGAAAAGCAATGAAAGATTCGGTTGCGTAACAAAAGATCTTATAGATAAAAAAGATCGGTTTCCTTCGGGAACGCCGATCTTTTTTTTGCGATACTTGTCAGTTGATAGAAGATGGATCTCTCGTGCAGTGTCTTTAAGTTTGAATCGTCCGGACAATTATCTAAATTCAATTCAATTCCCATACTATTTTTCCAATTAACCTAGGATTCCGTTCTTCGTATAGAAACGTAGAATAAAAACTGAATGTCGATTTCGGCCCAATGTCCACGAAAGCAGGATCAAACCCTGTGTTTCGAAATTGATTACAGGAGTGAATAATCGAACATATTCCAAAAATCAAAATTTAGTACCTCAATAAAAAGGTGATTTTCATATTCGTTGCCTATTTAGCGACAGAACAGATTATCCCAGCGAAACTTATGCGCTTCCTGGGTGCTATTTTGATGGAAGCTTGGAAATTGGCACCTAGTTTAAAAAAGTTCGTGACAAACCGCTGGATCTTTGATAATATATTTTTTTCGTGAGTAACAATTTACCGTGCGAAGCGTACCTAGCTTGCTTTTCAGACTGGATTTTTCATCTAATATTATTCTAGGCAGCAATTTTTGATATTTAAGGTAAAGGAGTTGCTCAGAATTTCACAGGGGTTTGAGAGATTTTTCACAAGCTTCGATATTTGGTAATAATAAGTAGTAGATTTTTCCAATACACAAGGGAGGAGAAACAAACCGTGGCAGCAGCTAAACAAATGACCTTGCAGGATAGGATCTTGCAAATTGACCATATTCAGGCGCGTCGCTTTTCTAAATTGGCGGGCGACGCTTTGGAGATTGCTTCAGAAGGAATTGTTAGACACATCCGCGCATGCGCAAGAATGGATGTAAACCCTGACGCTTCCGCCGTCAGAGAAATCATTGACGATGCCTTAAATGGCAGAAGAGTCTTCGCAGAAGTCTCAAATGATCTTTTAGCGGCATAGTCGCTTTGATATTTACGTCATAAATAGAGACCGCCATATTTTTGGCGGTCTTTATTTATTTTAAACTCGCATCTTGTCTTAATTATAGTCTATAAAGCCTGTATATTCCGATAAGTTCTCCATCATCGCGTTCATACCATTTATCGATATTTTCAAAGTCGATTTCCCGATCTATCGGAATCACCAAAAAATACAATTCTGGATTCGTCGCTTCTTTTAGGCTGAAATTATTCCGATACTCGCGATACCGGTCTGCTTCCACCTTAATTTCGGTACTCGTCAGCGGTTTTGCTTCCGAACTTAGCCTGCTGGAATGACGTGCCCAACCAAAAAGGGAGATCATTGAAACAAAATCGCGGGTTTGCAGACGTCGTTCAAGCCATTTCTCGTCATAGTTTTGATAATACAAATACTGATAGTACCGTTCTTTACTCTCCTGCCAGGTTAACCCGGCAAAAACATGCTGATGGCGTGACCAAAGCACATTTTGCGGTGCAACCGTCGGAGAATCATCACTTTGGATCGTCCCGATCGAAAGTATTGTCTTGCGAAACCGACTTGGATGATTTCCGGCTGCTTCATTCAGTTTTTTTGCCAGCGGCATTCCATTGTCACGAATAACATTTGCGCGATCCAATGCTCGTACGGTGTAATAACATTCGACGAACCCCCATCCGACCGCTGCCAAAGAAACAGCGATCGCAATTGAGTTTGAGATCTTTCTGCTAACAATCTTTTTCCAAAAGACACCTATTCCTGTTACAAGCGCGAGTGCCGCGACGTAATTCCCGATAAACACTTGATAGTGAATTGGCTGCAATGACCGGCCGGTAATAACCTGTTGATTAAAGACTACGATCGGTACAAGCGCAAACGAAATAGCAAATATCACCGCTCGTGAGCGTAAGTCGATCGCTTTAACGAAAACACCGATAAAGATGATCGCCAAAATGAAAAAACTGATATATTCCGGAAACCTTGCCAGGTCCGGTTGGTGGGTAAACACCAAAAGTTGGACATCATCCATCGTCTGCGAACGATTTGAAAGCAAATATCCGTAAGCCGCAAGTGGAACACAGCACCCGATTCCAAGCAGGAAAAAACCTTTAACATCGCGAAACCAGTTATTGGGCCGGAGCGCGAGCCAAAGCACCGTTATACATACAAGCCAGGCCGCAGCAGTAGTCCAAATATAAAAATATGAAAATACGAGAAACGCAAAACTTAGAAAAGAAATTGTTGCCCAGATCAGACGGCTTTTAAGTTCCTCGCTACCGGTTAACTGCCAAATTGAACCCAATAACAAGAAAAACACCGGAAACGGAACCGCCGGCACATACCGGCGCAAAAACGGAAAATACGGATAAGACACACCTATCCCCAGAATTTCCCCAATTGCGCCCTCTCCCGCCGCCAGAGCGCCGCCGCAAAGGACAACGAGACTTCCAGCCATAGCAAAAACAGAATCGTCCGTGATTGCACCGATCAGCCAAAAACAAGCGAAGGCGGCTAAAAAGCCCGCAAGCGCACCACAGAGTGTCATAGCGGTCGGCGCCGAGATTCCGAGTAATCGAGCCGGAATAGCAATTGTGTAAGGCGCTGCAAACTGGATCGAAAAAAGAGACTCAGGCTGCGGACTCAAAACCGTGTCGTCACGCCCGGTGAACGGGTCGTTCTTTCGCGGTCTGCCGTCGATAAGCGCTTGTAAATAGGCCGCGTAAGCTACCTCGTCAATGTCATTGTAGGCGTAATGCCCTTGCCATTGGTCACCCTGTGCGTACCACATTTTGAATTGTGGATAGCACGCAAAAATCGCCAAAAATAGTCCCGCGACTATACCGTATTGCCAACGCAGTTTGGTCATTGAACATTCAACATCGAACACTTATGATTGAGCAAGAACACAAATAATAAATGATAAAAGGCGTTTGGTAAATTGTTATGAGTCTAAAAGATACGATTTTTGAAGATATGAAAACGGCGATGAAAGCCAAAGATCCCGAAAAGCTCTCGGTTTTACGAATGGTAAAAGCGAAATTGATGAATATTGAAATTGATAAAGGCGGGCCTTTGACAGATGAAGAAACGATGAAAAATCTCAACACGCTCGTCAAACAAAGACGCGATTCCGCCGATCAATACGAGAAGGCCGGTCGGAACGAGCTAGCCGAAAAGGAATTATCGGAGATCAAGATCATCGAAGAATATTTGCCTCAGGCAGCGAGCGAAGAGGAAATAGCTAAAGCGGTTTACGAAGCAGTAATCGAAACCGGCGCAGATTCGATGAAAGATATGGGAAACGTGATGAAGGTTACGCTTTTAAAACTCGAAGGCAAAACCGTTGACGGAAAAGCAGTTAGTGATACTGTTCGTGCAAAGCTGCAATAACAAGAATGGCTGATGATCCGCAGGCGATCATCAGCCATTTTATTTAAATTAAATTCAGATCAATTAAAAATATTTCGCACCCGATCAATGAATCCTTCTTCTTCAAAATTTACGTCCTCAATTTCAGCAAGCTGCTCTAAGAGTTTACGCTGATCCTTGTTTAACGATTTTGGCGTGATCAAGGTAACCGCGACAAACAGATCCCCTTTTCCGCCACCACTCAAACTTGGCATACCTTCGCCTTTTATTCTAAATACCGTACCGGTTTGAGTACCGGACGGAATCTTAAGCGGCTCCTCGTTTTCAAGTGTCTTAACCTGGATCTCTGCCCCGAGCGCAGCCTGAGTAAACGAGATCGGGGCGGACGTATATAGATTCGCGCCCTGTCGCTCAAAAACTTCGTGTTCCGCAACGTGAATAACTACATAAAGATCGCCGCTAGGACCACCGTTCACTCCGCCCTCTCCTTCGCCGCTGATCCTTAAACGCGACCCGGTTTCAACTCCTGCAGGGATCTTTACTTCAAGCTCTCGCTGTTTTTCGATTCTCCCTGCTCCATGACAATCTTTACATGGATCTTTTATGATCTGTCCGTTACCGCCGCAATTCGGGCAATTACGCATTACACTGAAAAAGCCTTGCTGATATCTCGTCTGTCCGCTCCCTTTACAGGTTATACACGTTTCCGGTGAAGTTCCCTCAGCGGCACCGCTGCCTTCACACGTTTCGCAACTCTCAAGCCGAGGGATCTTAAGTTTTTCTTCTTTGCCTTTTGCCGCGTCTTCAAGCGTGATCTGAATGTCATAACGAAGATCCGCACCTCTTTGAACGGTCGATCGACGTGAGCCGCCACCGCCAAACATATCTCCAAATCCGAACAGATCGAATATATCTTCTATGTTGGTAAATCCGGGATCGAATCCGCCTCCTGCACCACCCGCACCGGCATGGCCATAGCGGTCGTATCGCGCACGCTTTTCTTTATCGGACAACACAGAGTATGCCTCAGCAGCTTCCTTAAATTTGTCCTCAGCTTCCTTGTCGCCCGGATTTTTATCCGGATGAAATTGGACCGCCAATCTCCGATATGCTGCCTTTATCTCACGGTCCGAAGAGGTTTTATCAACCTCAAGTATTTCGTAATAATCACGCTTACTCATAAAACATCAACCAATAATCTAACTCACTCTAATAATAAATACATTAATAAATAAATTGAACGCCAGCTCGAGATCGAGACTGACGTTCCTTAATTCTGCGACATGAGCGATATTTTCTCAAGTCGTAAAGTTATGCCATTGCCATCAAAGACTCCGTCAGCTTTGCTGCAGCTGATTCTACGTCGGCAACCGACGTACGAATCGCCTGTACATCTTCGCCGCCGGCGATGCCTTCTGCCTTATTAAGTGCGCTATTTATTTCCTGTTGTTGCTCTTGAGAAAGCCCTTTTCCAAACTCAGCCAGCGTCTTTCTCGTGTTTTCGATCAACGAATTTACGTGGTTACGCTCTAAAATTAGTGTTTTCACGGCCCGATCAGTCTCAGACGACTTCTCAGCTTCCATTATCAAACGATCGATCTCGTCGGGCGCGAGTCCCGAAGAAGGAGTTATCTGCATCGCCTGTTGAAGACCCGTCATTTTGTCTTTCGCAGAAACATTTACGAGTCCGTTTGCATCTACTTCGAACTCCACATCGATCTGCGGAACGCCTCTTGCGGCAGGAGGAATTCCCACAAGTTCAAATTTTCCAAGGCTACGATTCTCCCCCGCGATCTCTCGTTCGCCCTGTAGAATATGGATCTCAACCGTTTGCTGGTTATCGACGACCGTCGTAAACGTCATTGAATTCTTGAGCGGGATCGTGGAATTTCGTTCGATCAGTTTTACAAACAAACCACCGCGGGTTTCCAGTCCGAGTGAAAGCGGCAATACGTCGAGCAATACGATGTCTTTTACGTCGCCGGTCAAAACACCGCCCTGAATCGCCGCCCCCATTGCTACGACTTCGTCAGGATTGATCTCCGAAGATGGCTCGCTTCCGAAAACTTCCGTTACCGTTTTTGTGATGATCGGCGATCGTGTTTGTCCTCCGACCAATATTACCTTGTCGATATCGGTTGGTTCCAATTTCGCGTCCCATAGTGCTTTTTGACATGGTTCCACTGATGATTCGACGAGATCCCCGACTAATTCTTCAAACTTAGCACGGGTCAAAACGGTATTAACGTGTTTTGGTCCCGATGCATCAGCCGCGATAAACGGAAGATTAATCGTCGTTTCCGTAACCGATGACAGTTCACATTTTGCTCGCTCCGCGCCTTCTTTTAATCGCTGGAGGGCAAGACGGTCTTCACGAAGATTTACGCCATGCTCTTCTCTGAAAGATTCAACCAGCCAATTTATTATTCGCTGGTCAAAATCTTCCCCGCCGAGAAACGTATTACCGGATGTCGAAAGCACTTCGAAAACACCATCATTCATTTCAAGGATCGTTATGTCGAAGGTTCCGCCGCCAAGATCGTAGATCGCAACGCGCTCGGATTTCTGTTTATCAAATCCGTACGCCAAAGCTGCAGCCGTAGGCTCGTTTAAGATCCTCTCTACCGCAAGTCCCGCAATTTTACCCGCGTCGCGCGTTGCCTGACGCTGCATGTCGTCAAAATACGCAGGTACCGTAATAATCGCTTCGGAAACGGTCGTCCCCAAAAACTCTTCCGCCGATTCCTTTAGCTTTTGAAGAACGATGGCAGAGATCTCCGGCGGACTGTAAACTTGTTCTAAAACCTTTATATGAGCGTCGCCATTTGGAGATTCAACGATCTCAAAAGGAAGCGTTTCACGCATTTTTTCTACTTCCGGAGAGTCAAATTTTCGTCCGATCAGGCGCTTAACAGCGTAGAGCGTGTTCGTCGGGTTTGTGACGGATTGGCGTTTTGCGATTTGACCGACCAGGCGTTCGCCTTTTTCAGTAAATCCAACCGTTGACGGCATTGTACGTCCGCCTTCTTTGTTAGGAATAATTTGAACCGCCCCGCCTTCCATAACGGAAACGCAGCAGTTTGTCGTACCTAAATCTATTCCGATTACTTTGCTCATATTGTTTTCCTTAGTCCGTCTTTAAAATCTTTATGAGATCTGACGAAATTATGACTATTCTCCATTACCCGATTTACCGGATGCAACTTTCACCATCGAAGCTCGAATGACTTTGTCATCGACTTTATATCCCTTCAAAATTTCCGCGAGAACCGTTTTTGCCGGAACCTCGTCAGACTGCTCAGTTTCTACCGCTTCGTGATACTGAGGATCAAAAATCTCACCGACGGCCGAGATCGGCTGAACGCCCATATCAAGCAGCACGTCGTTTAATTGCTGATCCACCATTACAATTCCATCTAGAAATGTTTGGAAATCTTTCTCGCTTCCGTCAGCAACGGAAAAGGCGTCGAGAGCTCGATTTAAATTATCAACGACAGGAAGCATTTGACCGGCCAGGTTTCCCAGAACATTTCTAAATGCTTCAGTTCGTTCCCGCTCTGTTCGGTTTCGGTAATTCTCAAAATCCCGTTGACGTCGAATCAATGTGTCTCTCAATTGATCACGTTCTTCCCGTATTTTTACAAGATCTTCCTGCAACCGGGAATAATCGATCGTATCCCTCGGGACGTGTCTCCGATCAGCAGAAGATTGCCCCGAAGATAAGTCGTCAAACGACTGGCGTGGTGGATTAAGGGGAGCAATGAAAGAATCGTGAATATTTTCATGTTCGACATCGGAGTCACCGATTTCGATGACCATATCCGACGATATGTCCAGATCCTTTTCCTTTTCCTCGAGTTGTTTGATGAAATTGTCTACGGACGACGAATCGACATCTTCGAGTTCTTCATTTGTCGTGTTATTAACGCTCATTATTTGCGTATAAATCCTGTTTTTGTTTTATTTGTTTGACCGGCCTTGATGATTAAGCCGATTCTTTGAGCATGATCTGCTCGAGGGTTCGAGCCATGTAGCTGACAACTGAGATCATCCGCGCATATTCGATCCTGGTTGGACCAAGAACACTCAATATACCAACTGCTGAACCGTTTCCGATCCGGTATGGTGCCGTTATCAGAGCACAATCTTGGAGGGGCTTTGACTTATTCTCGCTGCCTATTATTACTCTTACTTCGTCACTCAATGAGCTATCACTTGTGATGCACTCATTAAGTATTTCAACGAATCGTGATTTTTCTTCGATCGTTCGCAGGAGATCCCGAAGTTGATCGAGATCATCGGAAAAGTCACCTTTCGTAAGAATATTCGAGGCGCCGTCAACATAAATCTCACCATGCGTGTCAGATTCGCTTTCAATACTTTGCGAGCAAAGGATCATCGCGGTCTGCAGTTTTTTATCGAAGAGTGCTTTTTCCTCGTGCATCAAAGTTAATATCTCTGCACGAATCGCTGATAAACTTTTTCCACTGAATTCGACGTTCAAGTAGCGCGCCGTTCGATCGAGTTCATCCTGA
>JBGTEI010000198.1:0-1921 GCA_041747875.1 Pyrinomonadaceae bacterium
TTCAAAACTCGTAATGTTTTTTACGGATGAGACTTTCGACTACGTAAAAAAATCTAAGAATGTAGAAATTTCTTCAAACGGACCACAATCCGGAAAAGCGCGCGACGAATTCAGGGACAAAGAATCACTTTTGCGAAGCTCTTTTCGTTACAACATGCCTGCAAGGATCTTATTAGATTCTTATGCACCACCCAGACCCGGTTTTTTCTGGGGATTTATTAATGGTAAAAAACATAGCGAATTGCTATTTAAGCTCGATCCTTTGGGTATTACAGAAGTTTCGCCCGAACAAGTGCTTGTTGAGAATTACAGCAATAGTGAGCGGGCAATTTGGGTCGCCTTTCATTTAGAGGAAGAGTATCGAAAAGGAACGGCACTTAGCTCGGCAGATCGAAGGGTTTTCGATCTTATCCACCATGATATAAGTATTGCTCTCCGCGGAACCAAGATCCTTGCAACCGATTCCGCTAAGATGAAGACATTAGTGGAAGGCCAGCGGGTTTTACCAATTGATCTGTATCCGACCTTAAAGGTGAAAAGAATTACGGATGCAAATGGTGAATCTGTCGGAATTATTCAGGAAGACGAAAATAAGGACGGAATGTTATTTATCATTCTTCCTAAGGCTCCGGAAATCAATAAGCCGTTTGTATTGAACATTGAATATGAAGGTGACCAAGTATTGGTTGGGATGGGCTCCGGAAATTTTATTTTGAACCCTTCTGCCAGATCGATTTGGTACCCAAACAACGCTTCAGTCAGGTACGGAATTGATCAGGCAACATTTGATATTACATTCCGTTATCCGAAATTTTTTACGATGATCGGAGTCGGTGAATTGGTCGAGCCCGAAACTATTGATGGCGATGAAAAGATCGCAAAATGGTCGACAAAAGGTGTCGAAATGAAAGTCGCAGGGTTTAATTTTGGTGACTTTAAGAAGTATGAATTAAACGACAAGACTACGGGCTATAATTTAGAAGTATTGGTGAACAAGGAGGTTCCAAACGAGATCAAAGGAATCCAAAATGATATCGACCGATTCGAATCGCGGCGTGGAGAAAGTGCGGATCCGATCTATCGTGATCCTGTCGCGCGAACTACCGGAACGAATCTGCGATCAATTTCAACTTCCAGCATGGCGGAAGATGTCTTAACTGAAGCTCAGAATTCAACGAGAATATATGACGCTTACTTTGGAAAACTACCTTTTAATCGAATCGCACTAACTCAACAGCCAAATACGTTCTTTGGACAAGCCTGGGCGTCACTTATTTATATGCCGTATCTCGCCTTCGTTGGCGAAAGCCAACGAAAGCAGCTTTTGGGTTCGTTTGGTGGTTCGAGTACGTTCTGGCGACAGGTGACCGCTCATGAAGTTGCCCATCAGTGGTGGGGGCATTCGGTTGGCTGGTCAAGTTATCATGATCAGTGGATGAGCGAAGGTTTCGCCCAACTTTCAACCTCTCTGTTTATTCAGTTTGTAAAGAAGGACTTAGATAGCTTTAACGAGTTTTGGGAGGACCAACGATCCCAGATAACCAAGGCATCGCCGGCGACAAACGGTTTGAAACCATATACGGTCGGTCCGGTTACTCAGGGATATAGGCTAAATACCGCAAAAACCGGACGGGTCGCACAGAGTTTGATCTATCCGAAAGGTGCATACATTCTTCATATGATTCGAATGATGATGGTGGATAAGAAAACGGGGGATCAGAAATTTCAGATGATGATGCATGATTTTATTAAAACCCATTACAATCAGGAAATTACTACCGAAGACTTTAAGGCCATCGTTGAAAAACACATAACACCCGTAATGGATATTGATAGGAACGGAACGATGAACTGGTTCTTTGACCAGTGGGTTTACGGTACGGAAGTACCCGCCTATAAATTGAAGTACAGCATCGATGAA
>JBGTEI010000199.1:0-2821 GCA_041747875.1 Pyrinomonadaceae bacterium
TCAAACGGCGCCGGTTTCTGAGATCCGTTCGTGCATCTTCGATCGCATTTACAAGATCTTCACGTTTCTCCGATTTGCCGTGGATCTGAATTCCTCCGCCGCCGCCAAAGAGTTGGAAATGAAGAGTGATCGGAATATATATCTGGCGATCCATCGCCTGTCCAAAAAAGGATCCTTTCTTTTCTTCGACGCCGACTACGGTCAACGGTATTCCCCGAATCTTGAGAGATTTTCCGATCGGATCATGATTCGGAAAAAATTTATCCATTACGTCATATCCAATGACGACTACTTTTGCGGAGCGGTCAACTTCAGATTCGATGATAAAACGTCCCTGTTCCATGGTTTTATCTTCGATTATCTCCATATTATCGGTTACGCCCATCACACGGACCGAAGGCATTTCAAGTCCGTCTTGATTTATGTCGATACCATCGCCGTCAGCCGCGCCAACTTCCGAACACGTCGCGCATTTAGCTTTAATATATTTATACTCTTCCCAGGTTACGTCTTTATTTCGTTTGTTTCGCTGCTCGAATTCGTCATCGTCCATCTGACCGGAATGTGCCATCCGGTTGATCATAAAATGATTTGCGCCAAGTGCTTTAGAAACCTGAGTAGTAACGTATGAATTCAAACCGCTGATCGATGCGCCGACGATAACGACCGACGCTACTCCGATTATCACGCCGAGAAGCGTTAAAAATGCCCGAAGCTTATGTTCGAATATCGATTTAACCGCGATCCAAAAGCAATCGGCATAGAATGAATAAAGTCTGCGCATATTAAAAATGATCTGGTAGCAGTTTCGAGAAAAGTTATGACAATATTCCGTACGTGACGATCGCTTGAAATGTTCGAAATTTTATGTGGTCGGTAACATAAGCTGTAAATTATGCGCTTTTGATCGTATCAAAATTTCTAGTAAGCAGTTAAAAAAGTGTCGGGAGATATTGGACCGGGGACTAATAATGGCGTTTGACCAGAAAAGATATTTTTCTTGAATTCAACAATAATTTTCTGCGTGATATAATTTTTTCAAGTAATAATTCACAAACATTTTAGGAGAATAGTTTTGAGCATTTTAGTCGATAAAAATACGCGCTTAATCGTGCAGGGAATTACCGGGAAAGAAGGAACTTTCCATACACTTCAAATGATCGAATACGGCACAAATGTCGTAGGCGGTGTGACACCGGGAAAAGGCGGTACCATCCACGAAGGTATTCCGGTTTTTGATACGGTCGCTGAAGCGGTAAAAGAAACCGGGGCAAATGCTTCGGTAATTTATGTTCCGCCGCCGTTTGCGGCAGACGCGATCATGGAAGCCGCAGCTGCAGGTCTTCCGCTAGTTGTTTGCATTACCGAAGGTGTTCCGGTTGCTGACATGGTAAAGGCTCGTGAATATTTGGCAGATAGAAGCTCAACGCGTCTTATTGGTCCAAACTGTCCCGGAATAATCTCACCGGGAAAATGCAAGATCGGTATTATGCCCGGACATATTCATAAAGAAGGCAGAATTGGCGTGGTTTCGCGATCAGGAACGCTCACCTACGAAGCGGTCGGACAATTAACTGCCGTCGGTCTTGGTCAATCTTCTGCGATTGGAATTGGCGGGGATCCGATCATCGGCACAAATCACACGGATGCGCTGAGACTATTTCAGGAAGACGACGAAACCGATGCGATCGTAATGATCGGTGAGATCGGCGGAACGGCAGAAGAAGATGCCGCGGCCTATGCAAAAGAACACATTACAAAGCCGATCGTCGCATTTATTGCCGGTCAAACGGCGCCTCCCGGAAGACGCATGGGGCATGCCGGCGCTATTATTTCGGGCGGAAAAGGAACGGCTTCCGAAAAAATGAAAGCTTTACGCGAAGCGGGTATTCGTGTTGTAGAATCTCCGGCCGATATTGGCAAAGCAATTCAGGAAGTCCTGGGAAATTCGGCGACAGTCTAAATTTTCAATGAGATTTTCCCATTCTTTTCGGGTTGGAAAACGCGACATTGATGTACATAACCATGTAAACAATGTCGCTTATTTACGTTGGATCCAAGACGTTGCGGTTGCTCATTGGCTGAACTCCGCAAATACCGAACTGCAGAAAAAATTTACCTGGTATGTTTTGCGGCACGAAATAGATTACAAAAATCGGGCATTTGAGAATGATCAAATAATTGCGACAACTTGGGTTGGTGCAGCGTCGAAAGTCAAATGCGAAAGAATTACGGAAATAAAGCGCGGGAATGATGTTTTGGTATTGGGGAGAAAGTTTTGGTGCCTGCTTGACGTGAAAATGAATAAGCCTTCCAGAATAACCGGCGAATTGAGATCGATCTTCGGAATGAAATAGATGACAGATTTTTTGAAAAAATAATAAACTTTAAATAAGAGAGGAATTTATATTGATGAGCAATTTAACATTTGGAATTATTAAACCGGACGCGGTAAAGAAAGGCGTTCATGGCGCGATCGTACAAAAGATCCTGGATAATGGGTTTAAGATCCGCGGAATGAAACTCATCCATCAGACGTTAGGACAAGCGGAAGGATTTTATGCCGTTCACGCAGAACGCCCGTTTTTTGGCGAACTGACCGAGTTTATGTCGAGCGGACCTTGTGTTGTACTTGCGCTCGAAAAGGACAATGCTGTTCCGGAATGGAGAAATTTGATGGGGGCGACAAATCCGGCTGAGGCTGTGGACGGCACGCTTCGTAAAGATTTTGCGACCTCGATAGGCGAAAATGCCGTTCACGGGTCGGATTCTGACGAAAATGCGGCAATTGAAATCGCATATTTCTTTAGCAAACTTGAAT
>JBGTEI010000200.1:0-6019 GCA_041747875.1 Pyrinomonadaceae bacterium
CGATTTGGCGTTGCCTTCTCTGAAGGAATGCAAAGCGAGAATGTCATGGCAACGGGAAAACATTTCCCGGGACACGGAAACACCGCAGTTGATTCACACCGCGGACTGCCGGTGATAGATCTTTCAAGAAGTGAGCTCGAAAAGACCGAGTTCTTACCATTTTCTGAGCTGGCAAAAAGCGGCGTTGCTTCAGTAATGATCTCGCATATTTCGATGCCGCAGCTGGATAATGAAGCCGTCGCGCCGCTAAAGAAACCAAACACTACGCTCTATGCCGATTCCGAAGTTATTACCGAAAATACGACGGTCCCGGCAACGCTTTCAAAAAGCATATTGAGTATTTTAACGGGAGATATGGGATTTGACGGCCTGATCGTAACCGACGCGATGGATATGAACGGGCTGACGCTTTATTTTACTCCGGAAGAAGCAGCGGTCAGAGCGATCCTCGCCGGAAACGATATTCTGATAAAACCATCGGGTGCGGAAGCGACAATTCGCGGGATAAAAGATGGCATAAGTTCGGGCCGGATCAGTGAAGAAAGGATCGATATTTCTGTGCGAAAACTTCTCGCCTGGAAATTCAAGCTCGGACTATTCAAACAGAAACTAACTCCGATCAATGAAATTGATAAGATCGTTTCGAGCCGGGAAACGCAAAAACTCGCCGATGAAATATCGCGGGACGCGATCACTCTGGTTAAGAACGACGATAGCGTCTTGCCGCTTAAAGCAAAACAAAAGGTATTGGTCTTGTGTATTACAAATGGGAAAGACATAGATTTTGCGGGCTCCACTTTTATCAGAACGCTTCGCGGCGGCGGGCTCGAAGTAGAAAGAATTGCGCTCGATGAACGCTCGGGAGAAAAGGAGATCGCAGAAGCAATTGAAAAAGCGAAGAAACAAGACGTCGTAATTGCGGGACTCTTCGGAAGAGTAAGAACCGGCGCGAAAAATAGCGTCGGACTGCCCGAATCAGGAACGAAGGCGCTCCGCGAGATCTTGAAAAGTGATGTAAAAACCGTTTCTGTAGCTTTTGGAAATCCGTACCTGATCCTCGGTTTTCCAGATATGAAAAACTATGTCGTCGCATACGGCGATATGGTTTCGCTTCAGCAGGCGACGGCAAATGCGTTGATGGGTAAAAACGAATTTAAAGGCAAACTGCCGATCAGCGTTGGTAAATACAAGCGCGAAACGGGACTGGTTCTTAAAAAATAAGAATTACAGAATTCGGACTTTGATCATTCCTTATTCACAAGAATTTTATTAACCTGGCCCTTCGCAAATAACTAACGAAGTACTATGGAAAACAATCTATCAAACTCAAAACTCTCGTTTATTGGCTGCGGCGTAATGGCTGAATCGATCATCGCCGGACTTCTGAGAAAAGAACTTATAAACGCAGGTCAAATATCGGCGAGTCATCCGAGGGAAAAAAGACGTGAAGAATTAAAACAAAAATATGGGATAAATATTTTTGAAAAGAATTCAGATGCGGTCGAAGAAGCGGAAGAAGGCGGACACTCGATCGTCGTCTTGTGCGTAAAACCGCAGCGTTTGGCCGGAGTTTTGACCGACCTTAAAGGCGTTGTTTCAGCCGATCATCTGATATTGTCGATCGTTGCCGGAGCGACTATCGAGACGATCTCTGGCGCACTCTCGAATAAAAAGATCGCCCGGACTATGCCAAATACGCCGTCGCAGATCGGACACGGGATCACTGCCTGGACCTGCACAACAGAAGTTTCAAATACGGAAAAAGATCAGATCAAATCGATGCTGACGGCCCTCGGTCGCGAGCTCTATGTCGAAAATGAGAATATGATCGATATGGCTACGTCGCTTTCTGCTACGGGTCCGACATACGTCTTTATGGTTATGGAAGCATTGACGGATGCGGGAGTTCACCTTGGATTTTCGCGTGAGATGTCAAAAGAATTGGTTCAGGAAATGATGCTTGGATCGGTATTGTTTGCAATGGAATCCGACAAACATCCTGCCGAACTCAGAAATATGGTCACCTCACCTGGCGGAACTTCTGCGGACGCAATATATCAAATGGAAAAAGGCGGCCTGAGAACCGTACTTTCAAAATCAGTTTTTGCAGCGTATCAGAAGGCTGTCGAACTTGGAAAGAAATAAGCTGCCGATCAAATTTCGACAACATTTAGTTTCCTAACGCGGATTTGCCCCGCCGCAATTCACTTCGAGGTGTAAATGGTCATAATGATCAACGCTGCTGCGCTGCATGATCCTTCCGCCATTTGATTCACTTCCCCATTGCCTCGGACCAAAGATCACTACCTGGATCTGATATCTCGCACTATTTTGGACGCAGTGATCAAACAACCAATCTCCGTAAATGCGTTCTTTCGGATTATTATATTGAAAGTAAATATCCGCGGCACGTCCTTCGAGGTTTATGTCGTTGCGATATCTTCCCGGATAAGTCTGAACTGCCACGTTTATCGGGAATCCTTCAGGTCTCGGGGGCAGTGCGATCAAATTCGCGTTGCGGATAACTCCGGCGATAAAGCGTTCGATTCCGGGTGAAGGACCGCCGGCATCGTGATCCCCGATCAAGGCGCTGACTCTTTCCTGATTCTCGTTTCGGTATTGCTTTATCCGCATATCAAATTGATCGCGGTTAACAAAACGAAGCCTGATCAGTTCTGCCCGAAGCGGTTCATCCATCAGTGCGAGGATCCTGGAAATAATTCCCGCGTCATCATACTTTATCGGAGCTGCTGCAACTCCTACACATTTACACACATTTTGATATGCCATGTTCTTATGTTTCCCGTCTTACTTAGTTTGTAAAATTTAATTCTAGTATAGATGGGTAACAGAAAACACATAACTTAATCAAGTCGCGGACCGATCGCCGATTTTTCGTTTACCCGGCTTTTTCGTACGCTTCTTTTATCCAGCCGAGCATTTCTTTATCGATGTCCTTGATATCTGTGATCTGAATCCGATGTGTGCACATCGCACCAAAAGGCCCTGAACCCTCAAGACGCTCGCCCGTATCCTTTCCTTTTAACTTAAGTCCGAGATCGATACGCGTTTTTGTAGAAGGCTGGATCAGTACAAACTGATGTTTTCTTACTACGCTGACACTAGCCTTTTTGGGAACGAATTCGATATCTTTGCCGAGCTTACTGATCTCTTTAACAAGCTTCTCGTAGATCGGCAGAAAATGTTCCTTGCCTTTTGAGTACTGCGCCGCAACGAGGTCGTCATCTTCGTGAAACCTGGCATCGGATTGGCGGGCGGTGTGTGCCACAAAGTTTGCAAATCCATGTGTAAATTCGTGCTCAGCCTTTAAAAATTTTATTATTTCCCCGTGCTTTTCAAGTTTCGAATCCTTAACGACCTTTATCCAATGCTCGATCGGTTTTCCGGTTTTTTCTAATAGTCCTTTTTCCATCGTTTTCCCCCGTCTTACTTTGTTGCTGTTAATTGTAGATTTTTCTGTCGCGCTTGAATTGGAAAAAAATTACCTCCAATGAAAACTTTGTATCTATTCGCTGACAGACGAACTTCTATATTTTTCAGCTAACTTTTTTGGCGCGACTTCGCAATAGGACGTGATCAAAGCATCTTGAAACATATCTTTTCCGACGCGGTCTAGCTCGACGATCGTCCAGCCTTTTGTTCCCCATCCTCCAGGAACGGGATATATAGCCGCGCTGTCAAAACCCGAAAACACCGATTGATCAACGAGCGAAAATTTCAAAACAACCTGCTTCTTTTCCGTATCGAGCGTTGCAAAGATTTTCTTTCGCACGCGAAAAGATGTTTTTTCAAAATGAGGCGATTCGCTTGCCTCATCAAAAGCCAAAGCAATTTTTCGAACTTCTGCGATCTTGATCATAGTTTTCGTTTTACGACGAAATGCGGATTGCTATTCATCACCATCAACGACTTCAAACTGAATAAACTGCGTCGCGACCTGCCGATTCTTATTGCTCAGTTGTTCCGTCACAATGATCTGCAGCACATATCCGCCGGTCGGGATCTCGGTTCCGATATTTATCGCACCGGCGATCGGCTTGAGTCCTGTTTTTGAAACGTCTTTTACGTCAATGAACGTGTCTTTTCCTTCGTATATGACCTTATTATTGTGAAAAACCCGCGTCCTGAAATACAGATTAGACTTTTCTTTTGTCTTTCGTTTTGCGTTGTAGAGTTCGAGAGCATAGCGGAGCACGGTACCGCGGTTGAATTTGCGGACGGCGGTATCGGTCGTCGTCGGAAGGTCATCCTCATAATTTGTCTTTGTAGTCGCAATTTGGCTGTACTGCGAACCAAAACCCGAATTCCATTTATTATAAGGAATATTATCAAGTGCTATTCCCGAAAGCGCGAGTTCTTTGTTTTTGAGTTTTGGAACACCGATGATTTGATTTGTAGAACCAATTCTATCCGTAGCTTTATCACGGATCGCGACCCGCATCTGATACGCACCTGCTTCTTTTATCGGAAGTGTAAAGTAATAGATAAAGCCTTCTTTTTTCATCCGGTCATATACTTCTGACGTTACTTCCATCGTAAACGTCTTGTTGAGCTGATCGGTCGGAACACCATTCTCATCAAAGTTTGCAGCCAGCAGATCAAAAATTGCTTTTTTTCTGCCGTTCTCAGTGTCAGTAAACTCAAGATCGCTTACATCGATATAGAGAAGCGAATTTATAAAAAGCTTGTTTTTTCATTACCCTGAAAAAGAGAAGACAATTTTATACCGATCTCGTTTACCGGAAACGGTGAGATCAGCGCATTGTTAAGCCGTGCATTTACTGAAGCATTTGAAGCCGCAATATTGGTCTGCTCGCCGCTTGTACCAAAGAAACCGCTTCGATATCTGACCTTTACATCATCGCGCAATACCTTTATGTCTAATTTATTAAAGCGGTCTTTGTCCGGATCAAAATCTTCGGAATCCGGTTCATAAGCGATCAAATAATAGCTTTGATCATCGAGCATCGTTTTGATGCCGCCATAGATATCATTTGTATTTCTGACAAATATTCCACCGGTTTCTTTTGCCAGATAGTTCATACCATCCTGCATCGAAGCAAACTTATTCCTCCGATCGCGCAACAATCCTTCGGTCTTATCCTGTGTCACCACGGTAGTGGCAATTTCGCCTCCGAGAGGAACTTTATTTTGTATTGGCCTGCTGCCAAGATCATCGGCCGCGGTAAAATTTAGCGTTTGCAATCCTCTTGTATCGATCGAATAAATTACGACCGACGCCTGATTTGCCGAATCGATCAGGGTGTCGAGTTTCCCGGTAATACTCGTCGATTCGATCAATCCGCTTTGTCCGGTGTTAAAAATGTCAAAGCCATCTGACATAAGCAATATTGATTTCCGGCCCGGCAGTGGCTTTATTCCGTCTATCACATATTGCATCGCGCCGAGTGTTCCGCTGACAAAAACATCTTTTCGAAATGAATCAATATCGCCTTCAGAATTCGGAATATCATCACTTGGTACATCTGTGTCATAGCCCTTAGAATCCAGATCGCCCGAACCGACACCAAACGGCTTGAAGACGCTTAGCTGTCCGCCGCCCCGGTTCTTCTTTCATCTGATCTTGTCGATCGAGTCATACAAATACGGCTTATTTGCCGTAAACTGCTGAAGCGCACCGATCCCGCCGCTTGCCCGAATGATCGCGACAAGGTCTCCATACTGCATTTGATTTTTGACAAAATTCTTGAGCGCCCGTTTTACATAATTTACGCTTTCAAAAGATAGTGAAAGGTCGTCTACGACGATCGCGATCGTTCGCCTTATTTCGCTCGGCTTGAGTTCGGCGGCGGGAGGAGGCGGTATCTCAAATTCCTCGGCTTCCGCGTTTTTTTCCGCTTGCGGATCGGGGACCGAAGTAATAAACGAAAAGCTGGTGATCTTTTGTTTTTTATCGTTTTCGAAGATCTCAAAATCTTCGGGCGAAAGACCGGTTACGATCCTGCCTTTTTGGTCGGTGACCGAAACATCGATCTGG
>JBGTEI010000201.1:0-8731 GCA_041747875.1 Pyrinomonadaceae bacterium
CGCACGCGGTGAATATAATTACGCTTGGATCACTTGTTTCTAAAGTTTCGTTTTAGGCGAGAGATTTGGTTTTACCGAAGATGAGTCAGACTGAAAAAGAAATTTCCCGTGAAGTAATTTTAAACGGGCGCGCAGTTTCGAGAGGGATCGGGATCGGTAAAGTGTTGTGTCTATACGGCAGTAATCGGCAATTTTATAAGATCCGTCTTGATACGGATAAGATCGAAAAGGAAGTAAGACGCTTCCGGGCGGCTACCCGTCTCGCAAGGCTCCAGCTCCGTCAGTTGACCAACGGAAATAACACCGGCGCAAATGAAAATCTGGTCGGCATTTTCGACACTCACCTTCTCTTTCTCGAAGACAGATCACTTCTTTCGAAGATCGAAAAAACTATAACCGACGAAAAGGTAAACTGTGAATGGGCAGTGAAAAATGTAACGGATTCATATATTTCACGATATAAACGGCTTTCGGATAAGCATATTCGCGAAAAGTATATTGACCTCGAAGATATTGCTGAAAGGCTTTTGACGGCGCTTGGCGGCGGAAAGAAGTCGGAAGTCAGCTTTGGCGAGAATACGATCGTCGCCGCAATTGAAGTTAATCCATCAACCATCGTAGAAATAAGCCAAAGCAGACCGGCTGCGATCGTTACAGAGAACGGCGGCTGGACGTCCCATACATTCATTCTGGCGCGAGAGCTCGGAATTCCAGCCGTGACCGGGCTTAATGGGTTGATGCGACGAGTTGAAACGGGCGATGAAATTATAGTTGACGGTTTTCTTGGACACGTAACGCTGGATCCGGAAGCGGAATCGTTAATGGAATACACTAAGGCACGGATCGACAAGCCGAAAGCCGTATCGCAAAAGGCTTCGCATAACCGCGGATCGATCAAGACTCTTGACGGATTTGAAGTAACGATCAGGGCAAATTTGGACGTTTTAGCGGGTTATGAAGACGCCGAAAATTTGGGCGCGAAAGGAATCGGATTGTTTCGTTCAGAATTTCTTTTCAATCAATACCGCGGATTTCCGTCGGAGGATGAACAATACGAAAATTATTCACGAATCGCGGACAAGGTTGGAAAACATGGAGTTAAGATCCGGACATTTGATCTGAGCGCGGATCAGATCGCGAAAAGAAATTTTGGAAAAGAAAAAAATCCGGCGCTTGGACTGCGCGCGATCCGTTTAGGATTTCGTTTTGAATCAGAATTTCGAACTCAAATAAGAGCATTACTTCGTGCTTCGCATAACAAGAACATCGAGATCGTGCTGCCGATGATCTCAGAGGTTTCTGAGATTATTAAGGTACGGCGGATCATTGCCGAAGAGAGCGAAAACTTAAAATCATCAAATATCGATTACGGTGTTCCTAAAGTCGGGGCTATGATAGAGGTTCCTTCGGCGGTTTTGGTGATTGACAGTATAGTCGAGGAAGCTGATTTTATTAGCATCGGGACAAATGATCTGGTTCAATATTTACTTGCCGCCGATCGGGATAATGAGGAAGTTGCAGATTGGTTTAGAACGCTTCATCCGGCAGTATTGCGAAGTATTAAGATCGTCCTTGATTCGACCCGGAAAAGCGGAAAGCCGGCAATAGTTTGCGGGGAAATGGCGGGTTCGCCCATATATGCGGTTATTCTTCTCGGAATGGGCGGAAATGAATTGAGTATGAATATCGGGTCGATCAATCGCGTCGCTTCGGTTGTATCGAGTATCGCTTATGAAGAAGCTCAGAACGTGGTCAAAGAATTGCTCGAATGTAATTCATCAGATGCTGTCGAAGAAAAAGTTAGAACGTTGTACTTGAGTCATTGGGAGCATCTGTTTGATAGTGACTCACTTCCGTAAACAGGATCAAGTCGTTTCGATAGAATGTCGATTGATAAACAATTTTGCTTCCAATTAAAAGAAATCTTTCAAATATCGGAATTTTAGAGTCTATTAGGATTTTATTTAACACGGAGACGTCGTTACCACAAGAATTTGAAATTCAACCTTTTTTTGTATCAGATCGGAGATCATCGGTAAAAACCCCGTTACGGAATTAGCGGATCCCCGGAAATTGTTGGACATATCAGTTTTAACCACTTCGTCTCCACATAGCATAATGAAAATAAAAGGATTTATAGGCTTCGTATTAGTATTTTCCGCATTCGGAACGGTTTCGATCGTCGCTGCGCAGGAAAAAACCGAGAAAACCAAAAAGGTAAATTTTGATTATTCGACAAATCCTCCGGTCCGGGAGGGAAAGGCAAAATCTTCTGTTATTTCATCGAAGTCTGAAGCCGGTACCCAAAATAAACCTGAGACACCCCAAAAAGGAAAGTCAGATGTTGCGCTGAAATCCACAACGGATCAGGACGGAGAATTTGAAGATTTGACCGAATCTGCGGCGCCGGCTGACGCGAGTAACGAGACGATCGCGAAAATGACACGAGAGATCGCAAAAAATGCGGCGGCTGCAAAGCTACCCGATACGGAAATATATAAGGTTGGGATCAACGATGTCTTATTCATCAGTCTTCAAAATGCTACCGGAAATTCCTCAAAATATTACACAGTTTTAAATGACGGGACGATAGATTATCCTTTGGCCGGTGAAATGGTTTCGGTCGTTGGACTGACCTCAGATCAGATCGAAGAAATTTTACGAGAGAAAATAAAACTTTATGAGAATCCTGAAGTTTCGGTAAAAATTCGCGAACACGCAAGTCATAAAATAAACGTTATAGGTGCTGTGGAGAAGCCTGGCGAAAGATTTCTTCAGCGTGAGGCAATCCCATTATTTGTTATCCGCGCAGAAGCATTGGTCGAATCGGATGCGACATTTGTATCCGTAAAGCGAAAGGACCTCGAACCACAAACATTCTCACTGTCGGATGAAAAATATCAGAGCTTTTTGGTCTTTCCGGGAGATATTGTCGAATTTGGAAAAGAAGAATCGAAAACGACCGCTGCGGCCGAGAATTTCTACTTTATCGGCGGATTTGTAAGACAATTCGGTAGAAAAGAATATTTTGAAGGAATCACGCTCACCCAGGCAATTTTGGCATCGGGTGGATTACGCGAATCTAAGATCCGAAAGATCACTGTCCGCAGAAAAAATGCTGAAGGACTTCTCGAATCCTTAAAATACGACCTGCGGGAAATTAAAGACGGCAAAGTACCGGATCCGGTTATTCAGCCGGGCGATACGATCGAAAGTAATTATTGATATCAATCGTTAGCCGAAAAACAATCAGCGTAAACGTCAATTGTTATTGTTGAACAATTTTTGCTAGAATATGCCTGCCGCACAGCAGGCAAGTTGGATAATCGCTTTTTTCAAGTGAAAAAGAGGAAAGTCCGAACACCATAGAGCAGCGAGCCGGATAATTTCCGGGGGAGCCTTCGGGCATCAACGAAAAGTGCAACAGAGAATAGACCAGCCATTTATTTGGTGATGGGTGAAACGGTGAGGTAAGAGCTCACCAGCGCATTTGGCAACAAACGCGGCTAGGTAAACTCCTCGCGGTGCAAGACCAAATAGGAAAACGTTTTTTGAGCTGCTCGCTCAATGTCTGAGTGATCAGACGGCGTTTTCGGGTAGGTCGCTCGAGCTATTTGGAGACAGATAGCCTAGATGAATGATTATCGTTCCGCTTCGGCGGGATCACAAAATTCGGCTTACAGACTTGTTTGATTGTGCGGCAGTTTTTTGTATTAAATTAGTTATATTGAAGGAGCTTTGTAAATCTTATGGCGAATCGTAAGGGAGTTTTCATCGGAGCCTATGTGCCGAATGAGTTGAAGGAATCTTTAAAAAGACGTGCAGCAACGCAACATCGCACATTGTCGCAAGAAATAACCCGTATATTGGTTGAAGCCGTTCATGGTAAGGGTTTACCAAGCGGAAGTGTAGACCGAAGAAACACAACTACGACACCGCGAAGACGCGGAACTGATCCATTGCCGCGCCGCCGCTCAGAAGATTTGCCGTATATAGCGCCCGAAGGCAAGAAAAAGGACTAATTTACAGTTTATTTTAGATCTAAGCGCCGCCGTATTTTTACGGCGGCGTTTATTGTTTGGGCGAGAATTTTGTTAAGATTGACGCAATGAACAAAAATCTTATTGGGCTTTCGATAATCGGAATACTGCTCGGTTTTGCCGGCGGTTTTTTGATTGCGAATGCGCTAAATCGAGGACAGATCAATAAACTCCTGGCGGAGAATTTACGTTTGGAGAAGGCTTCAGCGGAGCCTCAATCAAAGCCCGAAGACTTGACGCTGACCGAAGCTGAAATAAAGGAAAAACTCACCCAGGCAGAAAATAATTCCAAGGATTTTGGTTTCCAAAAAGGTCTCGGCCTCGCGCTTTATAGTTATGCGGCGAAGAAGCAGGACGCGATACTGCTTTCAGAAGTCGCAACATTGCTCGACCGCGCGCACAACCTGAATCCGGACGATTATCAGGTGCTGGTTTCATTAGGAAACGTAAATTTTGACCTTGGCCAGATAAAAAGGGACACTGATCGAAACCTGAAAGCGCGTGATGCTTATCAGAAAGCACTTTTGAAAAACCCTATGGATACTGACGTCGTTACCGATCTCGGATTGACGTATCTTTTAACCGACGCGCCCGAGATAAAACGAGCCGAGGAATTTTTAAGCAAAGCACTTGAGCAAAACCCAAACAATGAGCGTGCGCTTCAATACATGACTCAAACGCAGATCGCGGCGAGAAATATCGAAGAAGCAGGGAAGTTTCTGGCGCGGCTAAAGTCGATAAACCCGAGCAATCCCGGAATGCGTGACCTCGAAGCACAGATCTCGCAGGCAAAAATACAATAAATGAAGTGGTTAATAATATTACTCTTGATCGCGGTCGTTATTCTGATGATCGTATATCGGTATCGCAAACATATTCAGACGGCTCTGTTTATGTGGAGGACATTCCGCCAGTTTAAGCAGGCGGCAAAACCGCAGCAGAAACAGGTGCCGAAACGCGACACGGCGGCGGATACCGAGCTTGTTAGGTGCCCGAAATGCAATAAGTGGACGCCGCAAGGTGACGCAGTAAAACTTAAGTCGAATTATTTTTGTTCGCTTGCTTGTTTAGAGGAATCAATGACTAAGAATTGATCGCGGTTATTTCGGAATAAAGTTGTTTAAATACCAGGCAATTACCGTATCACCGGATAGCAGCGCGATGATCGAACCGATACCCAAAAATATCCCAAACGGGATCTGAGCCTGAAAATCCTTATCTTTTTGCTTTGCGATCAGCGCGACTCCGGCAATTGCACCCGTCAAAGCTCCGATAAATATGGAAAGAAAGGCGAGCCGCCAACCGAGCAGCGCGCCGACACCAAACATCATTTTCACGTCACCAAGCCCCATTGCATCTACGCCTCTTAGACGTTTCCAGATCTCGCCAACCAGCCAAAGCGAACCGCCGCCGACCAACGCACCTAGAATCGCACCTAAAAGCGAAACCAGCCAGATCGGCTGACCATGAAGCGCTGTCATCGGAAAATGACCAAGATCGCTGAAATAGACCGCATTTCCAAATGCGATCGGATAAACGACGCGGACGATCAGTGCAAAAACTAAAAGCGGGTATGTGATGACATTCGGAAGGATCATGTGTTCCGAATCAATAAACACAAGTGAGATCATCACTGCGGTAAATATGAATGCTACCGGAATAAATGCGGTAAAGCCGAGTTGCCAAGCCGCAAGCAAAAACAAGATTCCGGTCAGAAACTCAACGCCCGGATAACGAATCGATATTGGATTCTTACAATTGCGGCATTTTCCGCCGAGGATCAGCCAGCTAAAGATCGGGATATTATCGTAGGGTTTTATGTTCTTTTCGCACTCTGGGCAAGCTGAATTTTGAAAAACGATCGATTTTCCGAGCGGTACGCTGTAGATCACGACGTTTAGAAAACTCCCGACGATCGAGCCAAACAGGAACGAAAAGATCAGCCAGACAAAATTCGGCAAACCTGTAAGTGATTCAAATGTAGTTTGAAATGCAATTAGAAATAACATTTATGTATTTAGCCTCTGGGATTGGATAAAAGTGTTGGTGGTGAATTTTGGCCGAGACTGAATATTCGGCGCTTGAAATATAATAGCTGTTTAAAAAGATTTGTTAAAGGGTGAAAATTAGCACGGTAAAACCTGAGATGTAACTTTATTATAACTGAAGCTTGCCAAGTGAATAATTCAGTAAGATCGGGGATCCCCGGTCGCGAAGGGAGGAAGCATACAATTTGCCTACGATCTTAGCGCGTCCAACACTTTTCCATAGGGTGTGCCGGGTGTGGGTCATAGTTTGCTTCAGTTATTCAAGTCTCATGCGTGGATTTATAGTATTCTTACTTTTTCGCATTTTCACTTTACACTTTTTCACTTTAAGTCTTTTAGACTTTTTCACATTATTCAACTTAGACGGAGCAACCTATGTACAAACAAATTTTCACAACAATTATCTTCATTGCGCTCGCCATGGCGACTTTTGGAACTCAACCCGTCTCTGCCCAAAGCGCAGAAAGCGCAGAAAAGATCCGCGCCAAGGTCAATAAATACGGTGCCGGGAAAAAAGTAACGGTCCTATTAAAATTTGATAAAAAAGAAATAGGCGAGATCAGAGATATTAATGCTGACGATTTCACGATCGCCGATAGCAGCACGGGCGAGATCAAAAGTTTTTCGTACAGCGAAGTCGTCAGCGTCAAAAAGAAATCCTATGCAAAATGGATCGCGATCGGAGCCGTCGTAGCCGGAGCGGTTGTTGCGGTAGTTGTACTTACCTTGCCTTGTAGGAACGAAGGTAATTGTTTTTAAGCGATTGTGGAGACGACGACGCAAATATGAATAAAGCATTTTCCGAGTGATTAAGCCGATAATAGGAAGTGATGCTTAGATACTTAGGTAATTACACTTAGTAGGCTTAGCCCGAAAGATCGAATGGTAGAAATATTTTATAACGCTCAGGGGTAATTGCATTCAGTGATACAGCCGAAAATTACCGATCAACGGTTGGTGTGGTTTTCGCAACGGTTCTAAATCGCATATCCTCACTAATTTATACAACAGAAAACTTACCAAAGTCGTGCTGCGATAACCCCAAAAACAATTCCATTCCACAGGGATAATCTTTCTTCAATTACTGAGCCAACTGCCGTGCTTCGTGTTCATTTCAAATGATTTCAACCGTGGCCCAACGTGAAAACAATTGACTAGTCTTAAATTTCAGCTTGTGATATACACTTTCCATTATGTCATTGGAAAAACGAAACAAATTGTACGAGGATATTGGAAATCAGCTCTTATATTCCTACGATGAAATTAAGAGTTCGGATCAGGACAGCGACGTTACCGGTGATTTTGGTGAAACTGTTATTAAAGAATGGATTAAGAAGTGGATGCCGAGCAGAATTGCGGTAAAGAGCGGTACGGTCTTGTCAGTTCGACAAGACCCTACAAATCAAATGGATTGCCTCCTTTTCGATCACATGGAGAGTCCGGTTTTCCAAACTCTGGGTTCAGTTGATGTATTGCCGATTGAAGGAGTATTTGGCGCATTAGAAATCAATACTGGGATAAACACAACCTACAAGAAAATAATTAAGGACGGGGCTAAATTATCTAAACTCGCTTCAATGACAGAGGAACGAATTCCACGACATTCTAAATACTTAGAATTTGCGGGTATCCCCAACGAGTCGAAAATGTACAATTTTTTTCGAGAAATCCTACCGTTTCCCCAGTTGTTAGTTTTTGCGGAAGATTTTGTTGGAAATCTTGAAGAAATGGGAAAAAGGTTAAGCGCATACAATCTTTCGGTTGGAATTACGGCCTCAGTAGACGGGCTCTTTGTTTTGAAAAAGGGCGTAATATTACATATGGATCCTGATAAAACTGGTTGGATCGCGCATAGGGTTGCGAAAGCGCCGTTGGCAATCTTGCCTTCAACGCCTGGGCAGGTCTTGTTGAAGTTGCAGTCTCTAGTACTTAAGCATCTTTTTCTATGTGGTAGGGTACACCCAGATGGTTTTGACAAATATCTTTCCGAGTTTGGTCAAAATGTTACTGAAATGGAAAGTGCAATACTTGTTTCTGATATGGGTTATTTGAATCAGACCGCCCCCATGATTCGCGTCGTTTAATGATAAATTTTAAGTGTACACCCGTGATATATACATAAGGAACGGTTGCGGCGTCACTTTTATACGAAATTTAGTCGGTTCAAAAGCTGATTCGATTCTCTGCCGTCTGGGCACAACGTGAATCGCAGGTAAAGAGGAGAAAATAATGGCTCTACTGATTGGAGCGTTTCTTGCGCTTGCCGCAGGACTGTTTGCAACCTGGGTTGGGCTGGACCGTGACCGGGCATTCTATCCGACAGTAACGATCGTCATCGCATTTTTATATGTGCTGTTTGCGGTTATTGGGGAATCTTCAAACGCACTCGCAAGCGAGTTCTTGGCGGGCACTGTATTTGCTGCCGTTGCCGTATACGGTTTCAAGTCGTCACTTTGGATCGTTGCGGCTGCGCTCGTCGGTCACGGATTATACGATCTAGTGCACGGAATGATCATAACCAACCCCGGCGTCCCGCCTTTTTGGCCTGCATTCTGCGGGACCTATGACATCGTGGCAGGCGGATACCTCACGGTGTTGATAAAAAGCCGACGAATCGAAGCGGCGGCGTAGCAAAACGCAAAA
>JBGTEI010000202.1:0-5383 GCA_041747875.1 Pyrinomonadaceae bacterium
GTACGATACGCGCACGTATTTTGATTACCATCACAATGCTGCCGATACATTGGACAAAGTCAATCCAAAAGAGCTGCAGGAGAACGGTGCCGTGATGGCGGTTCTTGCATACGGATTGGCTAATTTGGAACAGCCATTGCCGAGATAGTAAAACACCGAATTGATCGATCTAACAGATCTTGGTTTAGCTTTAAAACTTTCAAAAATAATTATGGACAAGAAACCACCACCATATTTCCCGCAAACTTCGCTTTCACCGGCGGATGAAAATCGTTATCGGAAATTTAAGCTAATAATCGCTTCGTTAATTCTGGGAGGAATTTTGATCGTAGTCGGAGCTGCGTTTGGAATTTATTACCTCATTAGCTGGCTGTTTTAAGACAATAAAAACCGTCTTACATGTTCGAACATATAAAACGGTTTTTATTACGAATTATTCTCTATCCTATTTGTTGCCTTCTGAATGTTTTGAAGCGTTTGGTCTCGCTCGCTGCACCGCCATTTGTTTAGCTTTTGGCAATGATTCGATCGCACGTTTGATCTGTGTATCGTAATCGCGATAAACCTGTGGAGACGTTTGCGTACCGTAGGCAGCAGTTACCAATTCGGTTCTAAGCATCCTCAGAACGAATTCCTTTTCCGTTTCGATCTCATTGGCTTTCGCACCGTATTCCGTAACCGCATACGCCTTAAACGCGTCGTATAGCTTCGGTGTGATCAAAAAATCAGTAGTTTTCAGGTCGTAGTCAAAAACGATCGCTTTGTCTACACGATAAGATTCGAATCCAGCTACATTTCCGTATGCAAGCTTGAGCGAAAACGAAAACAACGGATCAATTAAGCTTCCCTGATAATTCGCCCGTTTTCGCGTGATCGTGTCAGGCTTAACGGGTACATCCGGTTCAATCCCGCCGCCGCCGTATACCGTTCGCCCCGAATCTGTCTGCGTTTCAGCACCTTTTGGTCTCTTCGGTTTCTCATTGTCTTCATATGAACCGCCGTCCGTATAATAATCGTAAAGATTACCATCAGAATAATCTCTCTGGATCAATCTGCCCGAAGGAGTTTCGTATTTTGCGATCGTCAGAAGAAGCATTGATCCATATTCCAGCGGATAAGGATTTTGAACCAAACCTTTTCCAAACGAATTTTCTCCGACGATCAGGGCGCGGTCGTGATCCTGAAGTGCGCCTGCTAAGATCTCTGAGGCGGATGCCGTACTTCCATTGACCATAATTACGATCGGCGTATTATCAGGATTCTCGTTTGTTGCGGGATAACTTCGCGCAGTGCCGTCGAGTCTTCCTTTTTGACTAAAGATCGTTTGCCCGTCACCCAAAAATGTATTAGCCACGTAATACGCTTGATTCACCAGACCGCCGCCATTTGAACGGAGATCAATTATCAGGTTGTTCATTCCGGCAGCTTTTAGCTTTGTCATTTCCTGACGGAATTCATCAAACGTTGTTCGATTAAACCCGCCGGTCATCGCTATATAGCCGACACCCGGACGGAGCATGTAAGCTTCTTGAATAGACGGTGTCGAAACCGCGTCACGCACGATCTCAACTGCTACACGTTTTTTTGTGCCAAATCTTTCGACGGTAAGTTTTGCGATAGTCCCCCGGGGGCCGCGAAGTCTGTCCCGAACGTAGGGAAATTCTTTTCCAACTACCGATTCGCCATTTATCTCAACGATCTTGTCACCATATCTAAGTCCGGCACGATTCGCAGGAGCACCGTTGAAGGTCGCTTTGATATAAGTACCAAGGACATTTTCGTCTTTATCTCGTAAGTCGTTTATTGTGGCTCCGATCCCAAAATATTGGGAACTCTGACTTGTTCTAAATTCTTCAAATTCCTTTGCATCAAAGTAATTGGAATGCGGATCAAGCGTGTGGAGCATAGAATCAATCGCGGTTTTAAATAGACCGTTATAATTGAGATCAGCACCAGAGTAATGTTTATCTTGAATTAAAGTGAGAACTTCCGAAACATCTCGCTCGATCTGTTCGAGGCTTACCGCGGTCTTGGGTTTGGCGCTTGTCGATGATCGTTCACTTTCACCGGATTTAAGTTTAGAAACGGCGTTGGATTGAGCGAAAACCGGTGTTGAAATAAGAAGGGCTAGAATTGCGACAGAGAATAAATTTACGCGTTTTATCACTACAAAAATCTCCTAATAAAATAGCGGTTGAAAGTACAAATCGACGAAAAAATGATAACATCCCTTAGAGTAAAAAGCGATAAAAATAGTTGCTTTGGGATTTGAAAAAGTGCCCATTTTTCAATAGATTACAAGGAAATTCTCGTAGAACTAATTTGCAGAAACAATGTCTCATCTGCTCGAAGTAAATAATTTACAAACGCATTTTCCGACCAGGGATGGAATTGTTAAGGCCGTCAATGGCGTTAGTTTTCATGTCGATGAGGGCGAACTTCTTGGTCTCGTCGGAGAATCCGGATGCGGAAAATCGATCACGGCATTGTCGATAATGCGCCTGATCTCGAGTCCGGGAAAGATCGTTGGAGGATCGATAAAGTTTAGTGAACTGGAGTTAACCACGGCTTCCGAAGGCCGGATGAGACAAATTCGCGGAAACGACATCGCAATGATCTTTCAGGATCCGATGACCTCATTAAATCCGGTTTACACCGTGGGCGAACAGATCGCTGAAGCACTTCGCCTTCACAGAAAACTCGACAAAAAGGCGGCATGGGAGGCGGCGATCGCTTCGATGGATGAGGTCGCAATTCCGTCGCCTTCGAGAAGAGTAAATGATTACCCCCACCAGCTTTCGGGCGGAATGCGCCAGCGAGTGATGATAGCAATGGCATTAGCGTGTGAACCCGAGTTGTTAATTGCGGATGAACCGACGACAGCTCTCGATGTAACGATCCAGGCTCAGATCCTCGAACTCCTTAATGATCTTCGAGAAACGCGAAAGTTGGCGATCCTTTTGATAACACACGATCTCGGCGTCGTCGCCGAAACAGCCGATCGGGTTTGTGTGATGTATACCGGGAAAATCGTTGAAGAATCTCCGGTAGATGAGCTATTTGAAGAACCAAAACATCCCTACACTCGTGGTTTATTGCATTCAGTACCAAAATTATCGAGTAAGGAAATCGAGTCGAATATCCGACTTTCGACGATAGAAGGGACAGTGCCGAGTCCTACAGAGTTGCCGGCCGGCTGCCATTTTGCTCCCCGGTGTTCGTTTAAAAAAGACATATGCGAAAAGGAAGAGATCCCGCTTTTTGAGATCAGTAATGATTTGAAGGTAAGGTGCGTGTTATTCGATGACCAAAAGGAAAACGCAGCAAACGCAGGTTAGGGGACGGGATGTTTCACTAAGAGCGCCCCGGCCAAGTGACGCCGCGGAATTTTTTGCGTTGACGAAATCAAGTACGGAATTCCACAAGGGTTTGGTAAACCCGCCGGGCGATTATGAAGCGTTTAATAACTATGTGGCGAAAAGCCGATTAGAATCCGAGCGATGTTTTTTGATCATAAGAAATGCAGATGAAAGAATTACCGGTGCGATAAATTTGTCGCAGATCTTTTATGGTGGATTTAAGAACGCGTACCTTGGCTATTATTTGTTTGAAGAATTTATACGTGTGGGCATAATGACCGAAGCGCTTGACCTGGTGATTCGTTTTGCCTTCCTGGATCTGAAATTACATAGGCTGGAAGCGAATATTCAGCCGTCCAACAAAGCGTCGATAAGCCTTGTAAAAAGATGCGGATTCAGCAAAGAAGGGTATTCGCAAAAATATTTAAAGCTTGGCGGGAAGTGGCGTGATCACGAACGTTGGGCAATTATTAAGGAAAATTGGGATTTGAGAAATAAGAAGCGATAAATGGCCGAATCAAACGCAAAAACCAAAAGCGAAAAGCTTGTACAGGTTAGAGACCTTGTAAAGCATTTTCCTGTCGATCAAAGTGACGATCTTGTGCGGGCTGTCGACGGCATCTCGTTTGATATTTTTTCCGGGGAAACGCTCGGATTGGTAGGTGAATCGGGGTGCGGGAAGTCGACAGTAGGGCGATGTATGCTCCGCTTGCACGAACCTACTTCGGGAGAAGTTTTCTTTGAAGGACAGGACATCGTTAAGCTCGGAAATAACGATCTGCAAAAACTTCGCCGGGAAATGCAGATCATTTTTCAGGATCCGTACGCCTCTTTGAATCCTCGTTTGAGTATCTATTCAATTGTTTCCGAACCGCTGAAAATTCACGGAATCGGCGACAAAGCGACTCAAAAGGCGAAAGTTGCCGATCTGCTTTCGAAAGTGGGACTTGATCCAAAGTACATGTCGCGCTATCCGCATGAGTTTTCAGGCGGACAACGACAACGAATTGGAATCGCGAGGGCGCTGGCTTTAAACCCAAAACTTATAATTGCGGATGAACCCGTTTCGGCACTCGATGTTTCAGTTCAGGCACAGGTAGTTAATTTACTCCAGGATCTTCAGCAGGAGTTCGGTTTGACGTTTTTGTTTATTTCGCACGGCTTAGCAGTCGTAGAACATATCTCGGACCGCGTTGCGGTGATGTATCTTGGTAAGATCGTTGAGATCGCAGAATCAAAAGAACTGTACCGCAACGCGCTTCATCCGTATACGCAGGCGTTGTTGTCCGCTATCCCGATCCCCGATCCGAAAATAAAACGAAACCGGATCGTACTGCAAGGGGATGTCCCGACACCGATAAATCCGCCGTCAGGTTGTCATTTTCGAACGCGTTGCCCGATCGCAACCGAAGAATGTGGGCGCGTCGAACCGGAACTAAAAGAGATCGAACCAAACCATTATTCAGCTTGTATTTATAATGAGAACTACGAAACTTCGGCGAGTGTTCAATAAAATTGAAACGAACCGTTGGATGAATACGTACTCCATTTTGTCTAACATATTCAGCGCAATTTCGAATATATAACCCCAAATCCTAGAATGATTGAGGAGAATTTTCTATGAATGAAGAAACACCGGAAATTAACGAACAGGAAAGTTGGCAAGAACCTCCTTTGCCTGAAGAAGTAAAAGCCGAAGAAAATGAACCGGCTCAGATGTCGGAGGTTTCGACTTTGGCAAATATTTTTTTTGAACCCGGAAGAACATTTGATGATCTAAGGCGAAAACCGCGGTTTATCATGGCCTTTGTTATTATGGCGCTGATCTCGACAGCTTATGTAGTCTCCTTCAATTATAAGATCGGAGAAGACAGGATCCGGCGATTTTCAATGGAACAGGCAGAAAAGAACTCGCAATTTCAAGCTCTTACGCCGGAACAGAAAAAGCAAAATATTGACATCAGCATGACGATCCAGAAGGTCATTTCTTATGCGCTTCCGGTGTTTCTATTGATCGGAGTTTT
>JBGTEI010000203.1:0-3502 GCA_041747875.1 Pyrinomonadaceae bacterium
TCAGTTAATATTTGGAACTGCGCTAAAGAATTCAGGACAACACGAAGTCGCCTCGCTTTTAAGAACGATTCTTTCAGTGATCGTTTATATCGTTGCCTTTTTTATCATCTTTCAAACCCAATATCCGAAAATCCCGCTGGCACCGCTATTTACGGGTTCTACGATCCTCGGAATCGTCGTCGGTCTTGCACTGCAGGATACGCTTGGGAATCTTTTCTCCGGAATTGCGATCCAGGCGGATCAATCATTTCAAGTCGGGGACATTATTTCGATAAAAAACCAGGGAATCGGTACGGTCGAAAACGTCTCATGGCGCGGTGTGAAGATCCGGACGTTCCAAAACAAACTTCTTGTCATTAGTAATTCGGTTATAGGAAAGGAAACGATAGAGGTTGCACCAAAGGAAAATTTAAATGCCCGGATCGTTTATTTTAATACGCTTTTTACAAATTCACCCGCAAAGGTTATTCAGGTTGTCCGTGAGGCTGTAAGACAGGTTGAAAACGTATCACCCAAACGACGCCCGGTCGTTCGAATTAGTAATTTAGGTGAAAGCGGAATTGATTACGAAGTAAAATACTGGATCACAAATTATCGGCTTCATAATGATACCGATGCATTGATCCGGCAAAGGATCTGGTACGCTTTTCAGCGCGAGAACCTCGATTTTGCATATCCAACGCGCACGATATACACGGCCATGCAATCGGCAGAAGGCTCTGTCTTCGTAGAAACGGAAGACGAGATCTGCGAGCGTATCAACAACGTACCAATATTCGCACCATTGTCTAACGAAGAAACGCAACAAATTGCCAAATCGTGTTCAATACGCGTATTCGCGCCCGAGGAACCGATCATTAAAAAAGGGCAAGAAGACAAATCGATGTTTATAATTCACCGCGGAATCGTACACATCAGAATTAACGAGAACGGAACGGCAAAGACCGTTTCTACACTTCGTGAGGGTGATTTTTTTGGCGAGATGAGTCTTTTTACGGGCGAACCAAGAACCGCGGACGTAATTGCTGATACAGAGACGCAGGTACTGGAGATCGAACCTTTTATTATTAAACCGATCCTAGAAAACAATCCGGATGTGGCACGAGTGATCGGCGAGATCATCGAGGAACGCCGTGAATTACTCGCCGAAGAAGCCGAAGAAAGCAAGACTATGTCAGATGCCGAAACAAAAGGGGTATTCCGCTCGATCCGAAATTTCTTTGGAATCGAATAAACCGTGTAATAAGTCGTGTCGGTAGCCCACGCGTTAGCACGGGCTTCCATGATCAGGATGCGATTCAGTGGAATAATTGAAGCTCGGCCCAGAGGGCGGTAAAGCTCTAATCGTCCCAGCCAACCACGGAAGCCCGTGCAACGCGTGGTACGGACAAAAAAAACCGCGAGTTGTTTGTCAAACAGCTCGCGGTCATATTATTAAAATCTTAAAATTTCTAGTAGATCGTAAAATTATACTGAATGCTCTTCGTTACACTGTAAGGCTGTCCGTTACGCATTGCCGGTGAAAACGATATCTGACGCGCAGCAGCGATAGCTTTTTCCGTCAAACCATTTGGCAATCCCTTGATCGGCGAAATACTTCCGATCGTACCATTTGCCTGAAACGTAACTCTTAACATAACGGTTCCCTGCACATTATTTTGACGTGCTGTGTCGGTGTATCCGGGTCTCGGTTTCGAACGAATTTGGATACCCGTGGTTGGTCCCGAAGGTCTTTCAGGCGGCGGATTATTCGTTACTCTTCTGCGTCCGCCGGATCCATCGCCATCACCGTTTCCGTCTCCATTTCCATTTCCACTACCCGAACCAATTCCGTTCCCTTCACCGGTTCCACGTCCATTTCCGGCTCCCGTTCCGCGTCCCTCACCTATACCGCCGCCGGATCCGGATCCGCTTGAAGCGTCTCCATTAAGCGATCCGGGAATACCAACACGGTCAGTTCGTTCACGTTTAATGTCGCCTTCGGTTCTCTGGATCTGAGGCAATGAAGGATTTGATAGCCGTGGAATAACCTGTGGAGGCTGCGGGATCGGATCACGCGTTTGCGAAGGAAGTTCACCAGCAGATGCCGGCTTCTTGTTCTCTCTACCGCCGCCGCCGCCGCCGCCGCCGTCTTTGTCATTATCTTTTTTCGGTTCTTCTTCGATCGGCATCGGAACTACTTCCGTAAGCGGTGCAAGCAAATAATCATCGTCAATAGAAGCAACAAAAAATGGATGATTAAAGATCGAATACATGACGCTTCCAAGCACGACCGTCACGACTAACAACGAGGCACCGAGTAGCAACCGGCTTCTCATTTTGCCTTCGCCGTCGCCGATTACTGTTACATGATAGTCATCGTCGATCGGTGTCCGATCATGAAAAGTGCTTCCCGATTCAAACGATTCTGAGATATCCGCCCGATCCGGAATTCCCTCATCACCAAACAACGTTGTAACACTTGAGGCCGCAACCGTTACCTTTTCCTCTTCGGGTTCGACAGATTCAGGTTCTACCGAAACTTCAATGACGTCCTCATCAAAAGACTCGTCGAATTCATCGACCATTAAGTCTTCTTCATCGGTATCGAAAGAAACGGGTTCAAAAACGGTTTCTTCCTCGATGGGTTCGGATATCTCAAGCATCGGAACCTCTTCTTCGATCGGAGCCGCGATAACCGGTTGTTCAGCTTCTTCTTCGATCGGATGATCGTCAGAAGCGCCAAGTAAAGGTGCCGCAACAGCAGTTTCTTCAACTGTTTCAGCAGCTTCCGGTTCGTTGACAATAGGTTTCATCTCAAATGCGCTCAATTCACTTGCACAATTTGGACAAAAGCTAAACTTCTCCGCGAAGCTCTCTTCACACGATGAACAATATTTAACAATCTTTCCCATTTTCTAGCCTCTCAACTTTTTGTCTTGTTAATGACCAAAGCACCAAAACCAATTATAACGACTTTCTTCCTAATGTTAAGTATATAAGAACGTTATTAACGACAATAACAATCAATAGATGCTGTCAATGTTATGTGCGATGCCTAGACGACTCAAAAGTATGCTAATTTTGAGAACTTTTTTAGACTTTTTGGAAATAACAACTTCGCCCCATCCTTTCGCAACTAACCATTTGTCAAATTTTCCCTTCTTCGATAAAACTATGAATATGCGAATTATTTTACGTATCTCGATTTTTTCATTGGCTTTGTGCTCTTTTACTGTTTTCGGGTTTGCTCAAAATGTCGACTTTCCAAAGCCGCGTGAAGAAAAGCTCTTAAATGATCTCAAGCTTCTTATTTGGAATCAACCGAATGCAGAAAAGATCACAGTAAAACTGCGTATTCATAGCGGTTCCGCGTTTGATCAGGAAGGAAAAATGGGAACTATCGCGCTTCTTTCCGATATCCTCTTTCCTGATGACGGGATAAGGGATTTCTTTAAAACGGATCTTGATGGCGATCTTAGTATTTCATACGGATATGATTACATTCAAATCACTGCAGTCT
>JBGTEI010000204.1:0-2336 GCA_041747875.1 Pyrinomonadaceae bacterium
GATCTCAACAAAAGCAATTTTGGATGCGACGACGGAAAAGAGGTTTTTGACACCGCTTGTATCGTCTATCCCGGATCACCCGACAATCCCGAGTCCTCGTGATTTTCTCGGCTACATCGCCGGCGCGCCCGGCGAAATGACAAATGTCGCCGAGATCCACGGCTATATGCGGGCGATCGCCGCGGCGACAACGCGCGCGAAAGTCATCAGCCTCGGACAGAGCGCCGAGGGCCGGGAAATGATCGCTCTCATCATTGCGGATGAAGAAACGATCGCAAATTTAGATCAATATGTTGCAAGGTTAAATGCCCTCGCCGATCCGAGAAAAACAGACCGCTCGGCGGCAGACGAAATTATCAGATCCGCAAAGCCGATCTATTGGATCACGGCCGGTCTTCATTCAACGGAGTTTGGACCTCCGGAAACCTCGCTTGAGATCGCATACCGGCTTGCCGCCGAAGAACGCGAGATCTTTAAGAATATTCGTAAAAATGTAATCACGATGATCACGCCTGTATTCGAAGTTGACGGCAGAAACCGTTCGGTGGAGTGGTTTCATCGTCATCACAAGGGCCGGACAAATTATTACGATCGCCCTCCAACGAGTCCGCCATTTTGGGGTAAGTATACATTCCACGACAACAACCGCGACGGGATCGGGTTGACGCAGCCGATCACCAAGAATTTTCTTCGCGGCTTTCTCAAATATAAGCCGACGCTATCTCTTGATCTTCACGAATCCGTTCCGTATCTCTATGTCGCTCAGGGGACGGGTCCATACAATGAATCAGTGAGTTCGACGACCGTTTCCGAATGGGGCTCGATCGCAAATTATGAGGTTTCAAGGCTAACCGCGATGGGGCTTCCGGGCGTTTGGACGTGGGGTTTCTACACCGGTTGGTTTCCGGGGTATATGCTTTGGGTGACAAACAACAGAAACGCTAACGGGCGTTTTTACGAAACTTTTGGAAACGCGAGCTCTGAAACGATGAAACGCGATCTCGGTGACAGCCGTTTTGCCGGAGAAAAGGTAACCGAAAAAACGTGGTATCGTCCCTCGCAGCCGTCTGAAGAGACTCTTTGGTCAATAAGAAATACGGTCAATTTTATGTCGAGCGGAGTTTACGTGTCACTCGAATACGCTGCCCGAAACGGCAATGAACTGGTCGAAAACTTTTACAACAAAGGAGTAGAATCGATTGCCAAGGGAACAGATAAGGCACCGTACGCGATCCTTATTCCGCATGACCAGCGTGACAATGGCGCTACACGCGAATTGATCGATCTGACGATCGAGCAGGGAATTGAAGTCAGCGTATCCGCAAAAGAAGGGAAATACGGAGACCTGACAGTTTCAAAAGGCGATGCGCTGATAAAGCTTGATCAACCATATGGTCCGTTTGCAAAGAACTTATACGAAAAACAAGAATTTCCTGAAAAAGCGGCGCTTCCGCCCTATGACGATGTTGCATGGACGCTGGGTTTGATCCGCGGCGTAGATGTAAAAATGGTCGATGACAAGAAAATTCTTGAGCATTCGGGTGCGCTCGCTGCATCGGGTAAAGACTTTTACAAAACACCCGGATCACTGCCGTCTGCCAAATTTTACGCTATAGCTCATCGCGGACAGGAAGGTCTTGGTGAATTGAGATTTGCACTTCCAAAAGCCGCGATGAAAGCTTCAAAAACGGTCGTCAAGGTAGGTGCCCGATCGTTTCCGGCGGGTTCGATCTTTATTGATGCAGCGACGGTAGATAAAGCGGAGCTGTCAAAAGTTTTGGAAAACACGCTTCTTGATGTTGAAGGGATATCAAGTCTGCCGGGCGGTGATCTAATAAACCTCGATGTGCCGAGGATCGGAATGATCCACAGCTGGATCTCAACCCAGAATGCCGGTTGGGTGAGATTTACTTTTGATCAGTCAAAAATTCCGTTTCGGATCATTGAGAAAAGCGAACTTCGCGCGGGAAATCTTCGGGCGAAATACGATGTCATCATCGCACCTGATTTTGGCGGCGGGTCGCTGAAGAATTTTGTTGCGGGTGTCGACAAAAAATGGAGTCCGCTCCCGTATACAAAAACACCGAAAACTCCGAGCCACGGAAGTATCGTAAGTTCGGATGATATTACCGGCGGATTCGGACTTGAAGGACTAGCGTCGCTCGAGCGATTTATAAACAGCGGCGGAACATTTGACGGAATGGGATCGGGCGGAACTTTAGCTGTCGACAGCGGGATGGTCAGCGACATATCGATGTCGAGACCAAGCATTAATACGCCGGGTTCGGTAATCACGATGAAGATCACGAACGCCGCTTCGCCATTAACATTCGGAT
>JBGTEI010000205.1:0-2223 GCA_041747875.1 Pyrinomonadaceae bacterium
CGATAAATTCTTTTCAAAAAGCAGAAATTGGTGACAATCCGTAAGCTTTACAAGAATCTGGTCTAAATCGTGAAAAACTTCGTGTGTTTCGCCATCGACCGCATGAGTTTTACAGCGGTGATATTGTACGCAGCGTTTCAACACAAAACTAACAATGGAAAATTTATTTTCATACGGGACCCTTCAGAAAGAACCGGTTCAACTTAAGCTTTTCGGACGGCTGCTTGGCGGCGTAAAAGACACGCTTGAAGGTTATCGAATTGCCACGATCGAGATCAAAGATGAGGCGTTTCTCGCAAAAGGGGAAGAGAAGTTTCAATGGACTCTCGTTCTGTCACCCGATGATTCTGATGTTGTTTTCGGGACCGTTTTTGAGATCTCAGAAGCAGAATTGGTTGAGGCCGATAAATATGAGCCTGAAGGTTACAAGAGATCCAAGTTTTTGCTTCGATCGGGAAAGGAAGCATGGGTCTATGCGTTCGTAAATAATTTATGAAATTCCGCTTGGATTCGCCCCGAAACTCACATCTGTTCATCCATTTCTTGCCAAATTCCCGGTTCAATAATACATTCAGATCGTTGGACCTAGATCCGGTTTAAGGGGTGACTTGAAATGAAACACAAAAACATTTACCAAAACGTGCGAAAACTTATCGATGAACGTGAGCTTGATGAGGAAAATATGGAATCTGCTCATGAGTCACTGTCGGATCTCACCGAGGAAGATCCGGAGTGCGGCTGGGCGTATGGGCTATTGTCTGAGATCTATTACTGGAGCGGTGAATACGCGGATGCGGAAGACAAGCTTTTTTACTATGAAAAAGGGGTAGAATACGGCGAGGAAGGCGTGGCGGCCGAAGAAGATTCGCTCGAGGCAAACTTCTGGCTTTCTGTAAACTGGGGATCTTACGGTCAGGAAAAGGGAATTATGAAAAGCCTTTCTTTGATCAATCCGATAAAAGAGGCGGCCGAACGCGTTTTAGAAATGGATGAAACATATTTTTACGGCGGACCGTGGCGCGTATTAGGAAGACTCTATAACAAAGCGCCGGGGTTTCCGATCTCGATCGGCAACAACAAAAAGTCTCTCGAATGTTTTGAGAAGGCGCTCGAATTTGGTCCAAAGTTTTATCTCAATCACCTTTTTCTGGCAGAGCTCTATATCTCAGATCGAAAATATGACAAGGCAAAAGAGACTTTGGAATGGATCATCAGTGCGCCGTTAAATAGGGGTCACGAGAATGAAGATGAAGGTTATAAGAGTGATGCCGTAGCCCTCCTCGAAGGGCTTTAGACTTTTCCAAGTATCAAAGCTCGATACAAAATAAATCGACAGCCCATGGAAATAACATACAGATCCGATAAGATCCCGACCGCCCGAGAGATCATAAAACTCTATGACGCCGCCGGACTGCCGAGACCAACCGCGGACGCGGAGCGAATTCAAAAGATGTTTGAAAATTCTGATCTTGTCATTACGGCATGGGATGGAGATACGCTCGTCGGGGTTTCGCGGACGATCACCGATTGGGTGTGGTCAAGCTATTTGGCGGATCTTGCTGTCAGCCCGGATCATCAGAAGCTGGGAATCGGAAAGAAACTTGTTGACCTGACGCGCGAGAAGATCGGAGAAGAATCGATGATCCTGCTTCTCTCGGTGCCGGAAGCGATGGAATATTATCCCCGGATCGGGTTTGAAAAGGAAGACCGTGGGTTCTCGATCAACCGGAAACGATAGGGACGGATGAGAAAGCTTATTCAGGCTGTCGAAGTTCTCACAAATGAAGGACAAGATCCAATACACCGAAACGTTGATACAGCTTGTCGAGCTAAATCTTGACGACACGTGGCTTGAAGAATTCCGAAGCTTGCGAACCGGCGGCTTTCTACCCGGCGGCGGCGCGGGTTCGCTAAATGATTGGGGGCCGATTTTTTCAGGTAGGTTCCAAAATGCCTGGTATTCAAATCTATATGATATTTTGCGATTCCTGTATGACAATGATCTCCCATCAAACCGGATCGGCGACTACAAAACTGTCGCATTAAGAAACAATATCCGGATCCTTCGCTGCTTGGGCTGCAGCAAGAGTTATCAGCATCCTTCGCGGTTTGAGTCGCATATCGCTTTAGATCTTTACTGCAGAGATCTTCCGGACTTTGCAAAAAAGAATCGGCTGACGGAGATCCTGCCTGCGCAAAACTCATTTGAAACTAATGCTGCGA